>DATFRK010000164.1:0-11603 GCA_035263325.1 Pyrinomonadaceae bacterium
GCCGCGCGCTCAGGTTTATGGGGGGCGGCGTGCGTAAGTTCGTCGAGTTTCTGCTCTCGGCACACATCACCGGTCTCGCATGCGCCATGCTCCTTTACCCAAACGAGAGATTTGGACCAGTCGTCTTCGCCTCCGTGGTGGCGATCTCCTCGAAGACCATCTTGCGCGCTCCTTTCGGGGGTGGCACTCGTCACTTCTTCAACCCTTCGAACTTCGGCATCTCGGTGACGCTGATCGTATTCGCGTGGGTCAGCGTCGCGCCGCCGTATCAGTTCACAGAAAACATGACCGGTTTCGGCGATTGGATTTTGCCGGCGGCTATCGTTTGCACTGGCACGTTCCTGAATGCACGATTCACGCGCCGGTTACCGCTAATAGCTGCCTGGTTGGGCGGCTTTATTGCCCAGGCTGCATTTAGAACTTTGCTTTTTGATACTCCCCTGAGTGCGGCGTTGGTTCCGATGACCGGCGTCGCTTTCATTCTCTACACGTTCTACATGGTGACAGATCCTGCTACAACGCCAGACAGGCCGCGGCAACAGATCGCCTTTGGTCTCTGTGTTGCCTTGGTCTATGGGCTGCTCGTTGTGGCCCATGTGGTGTTCGCACTCTTTTTTGCCCTGACAATCGTATGCGCCATTCGGGGACTGTGGCTGTACGTCACACGTTGGGCCAGAGGGCGAGAGCGTGAAGAGACTCTTGCTGTCGCTGGACCAGCCGCGTTGAATTCTCCGGCACCGGCGTCTGCGATGGTTAGGGAGGCGTGAAATGCGACCAGCAATTGCGATTGTCGGTATGGCGTGTCGCTACCCGGATGCGCGTTCGCCCAGTGAACTCTGGGAAAATGCGTTAGCCCAGCGGCGCGCTTTCAGACGCATCCCGGCCGAGCGACTAAATCTCAACGATTATCTGTCTTCTGATCGGCAAAGCCCGGATCAAACGTACTCGACAGAAGGCGCATTCATCGAGGGTTACGACTTTGATCGTGCGCGTTTCCGCGTGCCGGGCGGGACCTATCGAGCGGCTGATCCTGCACACTGGCTAACACTGAACGTCGCTGCTGCCGCCCTCCAAGACGCTGGCTTCCCCGAAGGTGAAGGATTACCGCGTGACGCAACAGGTGTCTTCGTCGGCAACACGCTCACAGGCGAGTTCTCACGCGCCAACACTCTGCGGCTGCGCTGGCCGTATGTGCGGCGGGTTGTGAGGAAGGTGCTTGAAGAAGATTCATATTCGTCCGAGCGCCAACGTGAACTCCTCGCTCAGATGGAGATCCTTTACAAGAAACCCTTTCCCCCGGTCAACGCGGAGACCCTCGCCGGTGGTCTATCCAACACAATCGCCGGACGTGTTTGTAATCACTTCAATCTCAAGGGAGGCGGCTACACAGTCGACGGAGCGTGTGCGTCATCGCTTCTCGCCGTCATAAACGCGTGCAGTTCGCTCGTTCTCGGCGATTTGGAAGTAGCCCTTGCCGGCGGGGTTGATCTCAGCACTGATCCATTCGAACTCGTTGGGTTCGCTAAAATGGGCGCGCTTGCCACTGACACAATGCGCGTCTATGACAAGCGCGCGGCGGGATTCTGGCCTGGCGAGGGCTGCGGTCTTATGGTCCTCATGCGTCATGAGGACGCTCTACTGAGAGGACTACGAGTCTACGCCGTGATACGAGGTTGGGGCGTCTCTTCCGATGGCAACGGTGGCATCACTCGTCCGGAGGTTGAAGGTCAACTCATCGCCTTGCGTCGTGCTTACGCACGGGCGGGTTATGGTGCCGATACAGTCGCCTACTTCGAAGGACACGGAACGGGCACGGCGGTTGGCGACGCGACTGAACTTCAGGCCTTAATGCGCGCGCGCCACGAGGCAGTAGCAAACGGTACGCGCATGTTGCCAGCCGCGATCAGTTCAGTCAAAGCAGTAATCGGCCACACAAAGGCCGCTGCCGGCATCGCTGGTCTGATTAAAGCTACTATGGCCCTCAGCGCCCAGATACTGCCGCCAACCGTTGGTTGTGATGAACCGCATGAAGAATTGCAGCAAGAGGACGCCACGCTCCGCACTCTCAAGCAGGGCGAACTGTTTTCGACCGTCACGAGCCTGCGTGCGGGAGTCAGCGCGATGGGTTTTGGTGGCATCAACACGCACGTGACTCTGGAAGCTACCCGTGACGATCGCCGCCAGTCACTCACTTCGAAAGAACGTACTCTACTCACTTCTGCCCAGGATGCTGAGCTTTTTCTCTTCAGCGCGCCTGACATTAGTCAACTTGAAAATCAAATCGAGCGCGTCGGTGCATATGCCGCACGACTTTCGCGCAGCGAGTTAACAGATCTTGCCGCGCGTCTTTCGGAGACGTTGCGTCCACTTCCCTTCCGCGCTGCGGTGGTTGCTTCAAGCGCGACCGAACTGTCAGTCCGGCTTGAAGCTCTGAGAGCGCACACGCAAAGCGACACGCTACCCCTAATCGATCCGCATGGCGGCCTATTTTTAGGCGCCGAGCAGTCGTCAGCACGCATCGCCTTTCTTTTCCCGGGTCAAGGGTCACGTTCATACAGGGACGGTGGAATCTGGCGGCGTCGGTTTAGTTTCCTCGCAGACCTGTATGCCTACACGAAGCAGGAATGGCACGGTGACGGCATCGCGACCGACGTTGCTCAGCCTGCGATCGTCGCATCCTCGGTGGCAGCGCTTCGCGTCCTTTCCAGATTAGGAATTGCGGCAGCCGTTGCCGTTGGGCACAGTCTTGGCGAATTCACTGCGCTCTATTGGGGTGGGTCAATGGACGAGTCTTCACTTTTGCGTCTCGCACGGCTGCGTGGTCGCGCGATGGCAGACATCGAGGGTCCAACAGGCGCGATGCTGAGTGTGGCAGCCAACAGAGAAGCGGTTGAACAGATTTTGAACGGTGAACGGGTTGTCATCGCCGGCCTGAATTCCCCGTTGCAGACAGTCCTTTCTGGCGAAGCAGACGAAATCAACGCAGTCGCGCGTAGGGCCGAAGCACGTGGACTGCGAACGACGTTGTTACGAGTGTCGCACGCATTCCATTCGTCATTGGTCGCGTCGGTCGGAAGTCACTTGTCAGCCCATCTTGAGCGCGAAGAGTTTGGACCACTCAAGGGCCAGGTGTTTTCGACCGTAACAGGCAGATACCTCAATGCGAATACCAACTTGCGCACATTACTCTGCGAGCAGTTGACTTCGCCGGTCCGCTTTATGGAAGCAGTCGAAGCTGCTGCCGACAAGAAAGTTGATCTCTGGCTCGAGGTGGGCCCCGGCCAGACTCTAGCCGGATTGATTGCCGAGTTTCGTAACGAACCAGCCATTGCGCTCGATGCTGGTGGGACATCACTGCGGGGACTCTTAAGTGCCGTCGGCGCAGCTTTCAGTCTAGGCGCACCTGTCGCTCACGACGAACTGTTCGCCGATCGCTTCACGCGACCGTTCGACCTCGACTGGCAGCCGCGCTTCTTTGTCAACCCTTGCGAGCTGGCCCCTGCTGACGACACTTCAGATGATGTTTCTCCAGCGCAGTCAATTGGCCAATCAATTGAACTTGACACGACGGATGAAGTTTCTGCCGAGTCACAGACTGACACTCCGCTCGAAGTTGTAAGACGACTAGTAGCAGAGCGGCTTGAACTCCCGATCGCAACCATTGAGAACGAAAGCAAACTGCTTGACGACCTTCACTTGAATTCGATTAGTGTCGCACAATTGGTTACCGAAGCCTCCCGACGCCTCAATCTTTCACCTCCACCAGCCCCGACAGACTACGCAAACGCGTCCCTTTCGGAAATCGCCAAGGCGCTGGAAGCCGCCGCGCGCGCCGGAAGCCAGAACGCTCTCGAGGCAGAAGCGGATCCACCGGGCGTTGACGAGTGGGTCCGCGGGTATTCTGTCGCACTTGTCGAACGCGCTCTGCCTCGGCATGTCAATCCGACGGGGTCCGGAGCTTGGCGCATTCTCGCGCCGCCGGATCATCCGCTTAAGGACGCACTGCAAAGATCTTTCGCGCAGTCCAGCGCAGGCCGTGGGGTCGTCGTCCTTATTCCAATTGAGCCCGACGAAAGTCATGTTGGCCTCCTCTTAGACGGTGCCAGAGAAGCGTTGAAGGAGGGCGACAATTTCTGCTTCGTGCTGGTCCAACACGGGACCGGCGCGGCTAGCTTTGTGCGCACGTTGCATCTTGAAGCAAGGAATCTCAACACGTGCGTGGTTGACGTACCATTCGATCACCCGAAAGCCTGCGCCTGGGTGTTAGCAGAGGCGCTTACAGCACGCGGGTATGTTGAAGCGCACTACACCTCAGACGGGCGGCGGAGTGAACCCGTTCTGCGCCCGCTTGTGCTTGAAGCGGATCAGTATGGATTGCCACTTACCACGCGCGACGTGTTACTAGTCACGGGAGGCGCGCGCGGGATCACAGCGGAGTGCGCGCTTTCGCTGACGCGCGAATCCGTCGCCCGCCTGGCTATCTTCGGACTCTCTCAACCAACCGCCGACGGCGAGATCATCTCCAACCTCGAAAGACTGAAAAACGCAGGTATTGAATTTCGTTACTACAGTGTTGATGTCACCGATGCCACCGCGACGCGCAAGGCAGTAGCCCAGGTCGAAGAAGATCTAGGTCCAGTAACAGCCATCCTGCACGGCGCTGCGCGCAATGTTCCTTGCCTGATTGAGAATCTCGCAGCCGACGAGTTCTCCAAAACGCTCGCGCCCAAAATTCAGGGAGCGCAAAACTTACTCGCGGCGATCGATCCAGACAAGTTACGCCTCTTTATCACTTTCTCCTCGATCATCGCGCGAACAGGACTGCCGGGCGAGGCACATTACGGTCTGGCCAACGAATGGCTGACACGTTTGACGGAGAGTTGGCAGACCACGCATCCCCACTGTCGCTGCCTCGCCGTCGAATGGTCTGTGTGGTCGGGAGTGGGAATGGGAGCGCGACTCGGCGCAGTGGACGAGTTGGCGCGTAGAGGCATCGCCCCGATTCCGGTGGAGAAGGGCTTGAACGAGTTGCGCAGACTTCTCTGCCGGAAGCAGGGAAACGTAGCGGCAGTAGTCATGGGGCGCTTACGCGACATGCCAACGCTTCAAGTGGAGAAGCCAGAGCTACCGTTCTTGCGCTTCCTCGAAAAACCGCGCGTCTATTACGCTGGCGTCGAGCTGGTCGTCGATGCGGACTTGTCTACCACGACCGATCCGTACCTGGATGACCATGTATTCCGCGGTGAACGATTGCTGCCCGCCGTAATGGGAATGGAGGCGATGGCCCAAGTCTCCATGGCGCTTATGAAAACGAACGAGGCACTCGCCTTCGAGCAGGTCAGGTTCGAGCGCCCCGTCATCATTGGCCAGGATTCCACAAACACGATTCGCGTCGCCGGGCTCGTGCGTTCTCCGGACCGCGTCGATGTGGTCCTGCGAAGCTCGGAGACAGGTTTTCAGATCGATCACTTCCGCGCTGTGTGTCGGATCGGCGTTGGTACGGTGGAGTCGCAGCCCGAAACCATAAGTCAAAAGAAAGACGTCATTGTTGACCCTCACTACGACCTGTATGGCGGCGTGTTATTTCATGGTGGGCGCTTTCAGCGTCTACACAGGTATCATGCGCTCACTTCGAAGCAGTGCTGCGCCGAGATCACAGCCGATGGCACGACTTCATGGTTCAGTCGATATTTACCTGGTGGACTGGTGCTAGGAGACCCAGGCGCTCGCGACGCCGCTATTCACGCTGTCCAGGCGTGTGTTCCGCAGACTGCCCTCCTGCCAGTCAGTGTCGAGCGGATAACAGGCAGTCTAAAAGGACACGTTGGCGAGTTATTCGTACACGCACAGGAAAGAGAGCACTTCGCCAACGACTTCATATACGACGTTACGTTGATCGATAACGAAGGACGTGTCCGAGAGCGCTGGGAGCGACTACACCTGCGTGCCATCAGCGGCGCAGACTTCCAGGGTCCCTGGCCCAAGGGCTTGCTGACGCCATACGTCGAACGAAGCTTGTGGCAGTTGTTTCCTGGTGTGGACGTTTCGGTCGCATTCGAGCGCGACCAAATGGCGAATCATATCGATCGTCGCGAGCGTAGCACACGCGCAATTGAACGGGCGCTCGGCGCCACCGGAATCATCAGGCACACAAATGGAAAACCGGAGGCTGGGAATGGACGCGCTGTGTCTGCCTCACACTCAGGCGATCTGACGATGGCTATCGCCGGTCACTCACCTGTCGGTTGTGATCTCGAACCCGTCGTAGCGCGGGCACCCACAACCTGGCGTGACCTACTCGGCGTTGAACGATTCAAACTTGCGGAGATCATCAGCCTCGAAGCACAGGAGACGCTGGACCAGGCAGCGACGCGCGTCTGGACGGCAACTGAGTGCCTGAAGAAAGCGGGCGCCGGCATAGCTGCGCCACTCGTCTTCACCAAAGTGAAACCTAATAGGTGGATTCTTCTCTCATCTGGCGAATTGGAAATTGCCTCGTCCGTGTTACGAATGAAAGATGAGAGAGAGGAGCTCGCAATAGCACTGCTAACGGGAGGCGAAAATGCGCGCGTATGAATACCGGCATACCGTCGGATTCGAAGAGACGAACTTGATCGGGAATGTCTACTACGTAAACCACGTTCGGTGGCAGGGCCGTTGCCGTGAGATGTTCCTGCGAGATCGAGCCCCGGACACGATCGAAGCACTTAAGCATGGACTTGTATTAGTGACCATACGGGTATCGTGCGAGTTTATGAATGAGCTCCTCGCCTTCGACGAAGTTGTCTTACGCATGAGCCTTGGTGAATTGAGTCAGAACCGCATCACAATGAACTTCGAGTACTGGCGGGTTACCGCTGGGGATGAGGAGTTGGTGGCCCGTGGCGAGCAACAGGTCGCGTGCATGCAACGCGAGGGCGGGCAGGTAGTTCCCGCTCCCGTTCCCCCTCAGTTGCGCGAAGCGTTGAGAGAGTATGCGACAAATTGAAGTTAATAAACACGAAGTGTTTGAGGGCCCGAATTTGGTGGGCCGTGAAGATACTCTTGCAGCACACCTCCGCGCCGTCGAGCGAGTGATCACAGTGGCGCGTGGACAGCTGTGTGAACCCATCTCACTGCACGACATGTCACGGGTCGCATATCTTAGCGAGTTCCACTTCCATCGCGTGTTTCACCAAATTACCGGGCTGCCACCCGCGAAATTCATCTCGGCGATGAGACTCGAGGAGGCGAAGCGGCTACTGTTGAATACTAACGCGAGTATCACCGACATCTGCTTCGACGTTGGCTACAACAGTCTCAGCACTTTCACCAGGCGTTTCACGCAACGCGTCGGACTTGGACCACGTGAGTTTCGTTACCTCGCAGAACGGATCACTCCAGCATCCGTCGAGTCACTCTGCGCGCACTATGCGGATCTGACGGGACACACGATCCACCCGGCCGTTGAAGGTCTGGTTGACTCGCCTAAATCGGTCGAAGGGCCAATCTTCGTCGGTCTCTTCCGCGCCTACATTCCGCAGAGTCGCCCGGTCGGTGGCGCGCTCCTCACGACTCCGGGCGCGTTTCACATCGGACCCGTTCCCGACGGGACATATCATTTACTGGCGGCTGCCCTGCCCCGCCTCGCTGACACGCTTGGCTACTTACTACCTGGAAGCGCCAACCTCCTGGTGGGAGCAGCGCAGGAGACGGTGATCGTTCGCGATGGCAGAGCCAGTGGTCAGTACAATATCTTGCTCAGACCGATGGCTCTAACCGACCCGCCTCTCCTTGTGTCTCTGCCTTTCCTGCTTTATCAATCTGTGGAATCCGCGGATAAAAGAGCGTGAGCAGGCTTGGTATAAGCAGCAGCGTGGTAACTGCGCATGTCAGAAGGCACAAACAGATCATGAGCCCGAGCTGCACGTTGGGAGCAATTTCCGACAGCAGCAATACGGAAAAACCCGCTGTGATTGAAGCAGCGCTGACGCAGACCGCCGGCCCGGTGAGTTCGAGAGTGCTGCGTAAAGCCTCACCCCTGGGCATGCCTTGACGAAGCTTCTGCTGATAAGCCGTTGTCAAATGGATCGCAAAATCCAATCCGATGCCTAAAGCGATGCCCGCGAACATCGAGTTGGCGATTCCTAGCGGCGTGCCTGCGAGTGCCAACGCGGCGAGCACCAGCAGCAGACTGAACGCAACGGGCAAGACGGCGATGAATCCCAGCCGCAGTGACCTGAGCAGTATCGTGATGAGAATCAGATCGGTTAGCAGCGCCAACCCAATTGATGAAGCCTGTCCTTCAACCAGCAGACGCACCGTAAGGTAGCTGATCCAGCCGTCGCCGAAGGGTACGATTCTGTGCCCCAGGCCCTGGTCTAACAGCTCGCGCTCGGCGGTTCGCAGCACCTCGTCGATACGGTTGTAATCAGCGTCTCGGATGAAGACCGTAACGCGTGCATATCGATGGTCCTCGTCGACGCGCTCGCGGATCGAGATTTGTAGCGCGTGCGAGAGCGCGGTGAGGGCCGGCTCGACATCCTCATTTCTGAGAGGAACGCGTCCACTCCTGAGCGCTGCCCTGTACGTGCCATAGCTTAAGCCATCAACGATGGACGAGTTTGTTCTCACCACATCGTTGAAGAGACAATCGACAGCACCGACGTGTGGAACCCTCGCCAGAACCCATTCCAGCGAACCGAGCGACGCGAGACCTTGCTTGTTGTTGAACCATCCTCCGTGGGTTGCGTCCACCATCAGTTCGAGCGCGGTCGTTCCCGCCATCTTTTCATTGAAAAACCTGTCGCCTTGCACGATATCGCTCTTAGGTGGCAAGTTTCGGATCCAACTATCATCGACCCGTAAACGCATGGTAGTCGCTACCGCGGCGCACGCCCCGAGCACTAGAGCGCAGAAGGCCACCCGCCGCGGAGTCGCCCAGCCAGTCAGGAAGCGAAGCGCCGACGCCGCGGGTCGTCCGCCGAGGGCTACCGTTGAGTCGCCGGTCCGGCGGACCTTTGGATTCGTGATTGCGAGCAGTGCGGGAAGGAGTGAGAACGTGAACAGCGTTGAGAAAACGATTGCGACCGAACCGAATATGCCAAAGATGCGCAGCGGATTGAGGCTAACGGCCGCCATCGAGAGAAGTCCAACGACAGTTGAGACCGCCGTCGTCGCGATAGGACGAGTGGCACTGCTGAACGCCGCCACAATCGTCTCCTCGGTCGACTGATGTGAGCGTCCTGCCTCGCTGAAGTAATGGCCGAGCGCGTAAACATCGTCGGAGACACCAACGCAAATAAGAACAACAGGCAGCACCAAGGTTGTGACGAACACCGGTTGACCGGTTAGGCCCATCAGGCCCGCCATCCAAATGAGGCTTACCCCAATCTCGATGAGCGACAAAAGTGCTGGGATGGGATGGCGAAATGACAGAAACAACATGACGCCCAGGACGGCGATCACTGCAGGAATCAAACGAGCCAGGTCGCGCGCTGTCGCCTGGCCCAGGACCGCCTGCGCCAGGGCTGATCCACCAAGATAGATTGAGTCTTTGCCGTTTGCTTCGCTCGCGATCAGGGCTCGCGTCTCTTCGAGTAGGCGGTACCGGTCGGCTCCCGTCTCTACCTTCGCGAAGATGGCAGCTCCCTTTCCGTCGGGCGAGACCAGCATGCCTTTGTTATAACCTTGTCTGGTCACGTCTCGCCGAAGTTGGAGGATGGTTTCGGTGTTTAATTGTTGCTCCGGTTGGAACAACGGATCTGTGTCGACCTTGCCATCCACAAGGGCGACGCGCGGCACGGTGGAAAGGCTGATCACTGAGCCTGGGACGACTCCATGAACTTGACCGAGACCCTCACTCAGTCGAGCGATGCGATGCAAAGTCTCGGGTGTGTACACCCCCGATTCTTCATTGCCAACTCCTATCAACACCAGGTCGCGCAACTCGAAACGCGCTGCTGCTCGGTCACCTTCAGCGAACTGTGGCAAATTTGAAGGAATTAAAGAACGGCCGTCTAGCCGTAGCTGTATGCGTGGGATGAAGAAAAGGGCACAAACGGTGGCCACACCGGCGGTGGTAACAATGATGCGCGGATGTCTGACCGAAAATCTCAGCAGGTGATGAATGAACACTCGCGCCGTCCCAGGGTTGTATAAGTGCTCTTTAGTCCAAGCTACCCTGTAGCGCAAACCCGCCAAGTTTACTTGTTCAATCTTGCTATTCTCGAGCTTCTTACCAACCCCTTCACCAGCGGGGCTAGTACTCCGCCTTTGACTTCAAACCGGGTAGGGGCTATGTCCGAGTCAAGTTGGCCGAACAAGTTGAAACGTTTTGCTTACAAATCTCATTCATGATCTGAGCTCGCGTTGCCGAGAAGCTAGAAGGCGCGACTGGACCCCACAAATTTAATCATTGCGGTTGATCTAGTGAACGAAGTATAGTTTCGACGCTTCACCATCAGTCAGGGATCGCGACTTCATCAATAAGATCTCCACCTGTTTCAGCGAATCCGCCAGTACTTGTCTTACCTTCGAGAACTAAAACGAATACGTTAGCAGATTTTTCATAGATGTTCTGGACCTGACACGAGGTCACAGTGCTCAAACGAAAGCGGATTGCTGTTAACTGTGAGAGGCTTCGGAAGCTTTACTCCCATAGTCCAGATAACGTAGGAGGCGTAATGAAAAATGATAAAACGCTAGGGTTGCGTAGCCTTTACTCAAATCTTGGTTATGCATTCTTATTCGCATTACTGCTTAGCGCTCCTGGCAAAGCGCAAGAGAAGCCACCAGTTTGTTTGCAGCTTATTGTCGTTGACGCGCAGCGGGCTCCCGTTCCCGGCGCAACAGTAATCCTTATACGCGAAGGCACAAACGAGGAAAATCCTACCGGCGTCACAAGATCTGATGGCTCGCTCAATTTTGCAAATTTAAAACCGGGAACCATTGAGGTAAGAATAAGTGCCAATGGATTTTCATCGTTGACACAAAACGTTGCACTAAGTGAAAACCTGAATAGCAGTTTTACATTCTCTCTTGCAGCGAGCCCGACGGAACCCACAAGCGTAGAGGCCCGGACGTTACTAGGCACCGGGACCAAGGCTAACAACAAACATAGCCAAAGTTGCCTGGATCTGCAGTGTAAGATCAGGGCGCTACGGCTCAGCCGACCCTTGCAGTTTGCCCGCGGACTTCAGTATGAGTACAAGTTAATAGAACAACCGGGAACAGTCCTCATCGATTCCGGCAGCGGTGTGGGAGAGGTTACTGCGTTCTTAAGAAATCCTCAGCACTATCTGCAGCAACACACGATGTCCTTCAAATTTAGTGAGCTATTCGACGATCGCTTGTCCTTGTTTAAACGGGGAAGTGATTACTTGAAAGACTATCCTGCAGCTACCTATGATGATCTGAAGAAACCTCTTTCGTGTGCTCATGGTCCCTTGATCACCTGTCTTACAAAAGGAGGAAGCTGGTGGCAGCGAGCCCTGATGGGTACCTCAATTAATATCTCCTTATCGCAGCGCGCGGACATTCAACAAGGCATCTTCGTTACCGATCGGAGATTCGGAAAGGGCTTTCAAGTCAATGGGGGTTTCACCTTCGATCCAGCAAAGCTC
>DATFRK010000165.1:0-4284 GCA_035263325.1 Pyrinomonadaceae bacterium
GACTACGATCCCGCCAAAGACACACTGCGCGTCAAGGTGAAACCACAGTGGGTGGCTGAGAACCAGGAGTGGCTCGAGTACAGTTTCGATCCGGTTACTGACAACTCGGCCCAGGTAAACATCCGTTGGGAGAAGCTTAGCCTTCCTTTTACGGTTGAAGTGCCGGACGTTGCTTCAGTCACCGTAGCCAAACTCAAGTCTGCGGTTGCTGGTGCGAAGCCTGACGATTGGCGTACGCCACTCCAGGCGGCCAACTATGCTTTGAACAACAATAGCTCCGCTGACGATCAGCAGGGTATGGCCTGGCTCGACCAATCGATAAAGGTTAAAGAGACTTTCCAGAACCTTTCGCTGAAAGCGCGGGTCTTGTACAAGGCCGGCAAAAAGGATGAGGCGCTCGCGCTGGCCGAGCAGGCCATCCAGCGTGGCAAAGCTGACAAAGTCGACACGACTCAATTTGAGAAAGCCGTGGTCGACATGAAGGCCGGCAAGATGTAGGAACATCGGGAACATTGCCGATTGCCGATTGTTGATTGCCAATTGGTCGATCACCGACTTGGCAATTAGCAATTGGCAATTGGCAATCGACAATGACTGATGGGCGTAGCCAAATTAACTGATCAAAACACGGTCGTTCCCGAGAGCAAGTACGCGCGCATCGAACGTGAGCGCCGCTACCTGCTGCGCGACTTGCCGGACGGTCTCAGTCGCGCCGATCCGCACCTGCAGATCACGGACAATTACATCACGGGCACCAGGCTGCGCTTGCGAAAGGTGCGTGAACCGCGGACCAATAAATGGACCGTAAAGTTCACGCAGAAGTTTGCCCCAACTGAGAACGACTTTTCCCGCACCGTAATTACCAACACCTACCTGAACGCGATCGAAGCGGAAACCCTTTCCTTGTTCAACTCTAATGAGATTCGGAAAAACCGCTACCGTTTTGAGTTTGCCGGACGACAGTTTGCGGTTGATATGTTTCTCGGTGATCTGTTTGGTTTGGTTTTAGCGGAGGTAAGTTTCGACACGGATGAAGAACTGGAAAATTTTCCGCTACCTCCATTTGCCATCGCGGATGTTACCAACAACGAGCTATTCACTGGCGGGCGACTCTCGCAACTGACTTTTTCCGATGTGCGGGAGGAGATCAGACGAAGCGAGGTTCTGTGAACACCACGTTAGACAGTAGGCAGCAAATGAGAGGAGAATATTGGTCATATATCATTTGAGATTTCTCATTTAACTTTTTGTCGATTGAGGTTTTTGTTTCAGCTCAACCCTCTGCGCCAACCTCAGCGTACTCTGCGCCTCGGCGGTGAACGCCTGTCCGCCAGCACTCAACTATTTTAAAAGTTCGGGCCGTCAATTAGGTCGAAAGCATAGCTTCAGACATCTTGTCTGTCTCAGGTAGAGTGACTGTTTAGAGGCGTTCACCTTTGAGACGCAGAGCACGCTGAGGTTGGCGCAGAGAGTTGAATCAGGAGATCGGCGTGTCTGAGAAAATCGAACAGCAAATATCAAATGAGCAATTTCAAATGATATATGACCAATATTTCCTTCTCGCTCGCCGCTGTCTGCTTACTTACCAGAGAACTGTCCGACCGCGCTGGTGGTGTTCACGAGATCTTTTATTGCTGAGTAAGGCACTAATACAAATTGAGGTCCTGCTGCATATGGTCCCACCTGGTAGGAATCGAAGTTAATCCCCAAACCTTTTTTTGTGATGGTCCAGCTTTGATAATTCTTCGCCGAGGGAGCAGCGCCCTTTTCGATCCAACTCTCGTCCTCCAGCATCCCTTCCTTCGACTTCGACTGATTCTTCAGATCCTTAATGCAATAGGTGGAAAGCGCAGGCAAAAACTTTGCGTCCGGCGTGAAGAGGTCGCTCAGCTTTAGCAACTTACCGTTCTTCAGATCGTAGTTCACCACTTCCGAGTAGGAGTTTGGATGGGCGGCGCCCATGTAATAGCTACCGACGGAAAACTCGATGCTTGCCAGATCCTCCTGGAGTAGCGCCACTGTGTAGCTAACGTTCAAATCGCTGCCCATTGAGCCTTCGGGTCGCGGCTCTTCTTCTTCCTTAGGCGCCATCTCCTTCTTGAACATAGCCACCTTCTTTGTCACCGAGGCGCGCACCAGCTGGTTAAACTTTTCAAAGTTAGGATTGCTACCGCCCGTCAGTTGCGGATACTGCGCGTCGATCTCGTACATTAGCGGCTTGTTGCTTTCCTTGATCCGTTTAGTAACTACATCAACCTCGCCGCTGAGATTGATTGGTTCTTCGTGAATCGAGAACGCAGTCTTTTTGTCCGCAGCTTTGTCGCCGGCGGGTTTCGACCAGTTGCCAGCTATCGTGATTGGACCATCCGGTCCATCTGTCTTCCAGACGCCTTGAAACACTCCGGTCTGCTTGCCACTCGGATCAAACTCTTCCAAGGTCAGGTTCCCGTCATTGTCGACCTGGCCCTTTAAATCGATCTTGGTGCCCACCTTGGTATAGGTGTAGCTGCCAGTGAGTTGATCTCCGTTGCGCATCAGTTTCATTTGCAAGTCGAGAGAGTCGCCAATCGAACCTTTGAAATACTTTGCCGGCACAGTGGGCGTGGTCCCACCGCCCGCGTGATATTCCACCGGCGTGGGCGAGGCGGCACTACTGGGGGACGGGCTGGAAGGAGGGGGCGCAGACTTCTTGCAGGCCGTCGCAAAGGAGAACAAGCTGAGTAAAAGGAAAAGAGTTAATAGTTTCGACATAGTTCTTAGTTTAGTCTTCATTCGCCTGGCATAATAAGTGAAATTCCATCAACGGCAGAGGCTGTGTCCAAAAACTAAATACCACCGGCTTCAGCCGGGTGGTACTTTAGTTTCAACCTAGTCATGCGTCGCAATTATCTCTTGCTGATACCACCGACTTTAGTCGGGTGGAGCTTCAATTTCGACCTATTCCCAGAAGAAAAATGGCAGAAGTTGAAACTCCACCCGACTAAAGTCGGTGGTATCTCCCCTCATTCGGGCAAGCCTGACTAGGTTGAAACTGAAGACCACCCGGCTGAAGCCGATGGTATCTAGTTTTTGACACACTCTCGGCAGTTGATGGATCAGTACTGCAAATTTCTTCAGTTGCTGAGTGTCTTCTAATTTTTCACAGCTTCTGCCATCGGTGGGATTTCCGCTTTTCGGTGCTAAGCCATCTTAATGTAAGCTCACACGGCCTCCGCCACCTCACCGGTGCGGTACTCGTCCATATGGGCGCGCGCGAAATAGACGGCCACCAGGAAAGCGACAAACATGATCGCTGACCCGGTCCAGAAGGTCACAAAAAGGGAGCGGTTACTCATGTAGTGGAATACACCGTCGGCGCCAAGGTGGGCCACCGGGCTATTGATCAGCACTGCGGTCAGGAATGGTCCAACCGCTCGGGCTAAACTGGCCACCGATTGAGTGACACCCAACACTGATCCCTGTTCTCCCGGTCCGACACTCTTCGACGCCAGGCTGTTCAGCGCTGGCGTGGCCAATGAATTACCCAGGGAAAAAACGCCGCCACCAACCAGCAACGCCGCCAGGCCTCCTGCGGCTGGTCCAACAAAGGGAATGGCAAATAGACTGACGGCAAAACAAAAAGCGCCCACAATCACCAGCGGTATTTCGCCGAAACGTTTTACCAGCCGCCCAATTAAACCACCCTGCACAATCACCGCCAGGATCCCGACATAGGCGAAGAGATAGCCGTTGTGTTGGGCGTCGTAGCCAAAACGAAACATGGTGTAGAGCGAAAACGAGGTCGTCATGATCGAGAAGGCTACAATAAAGATGAAGTAGATCGACAACACAAAGCCAAGCCGTGGCTGTTTCAGTGAGTTGATCAACTGACCCAGTCCCCGACCGCCAGCGGCGAGATTTCGCGCCGGATGGTCTGCCGTCACCGTCTCGGGCAGAGTGAAGTACAGCAGTAGAGCGTTGGCAAAACAGAGACTGGCAGCGAAGAAGAAGGGGACGTGAATTCCCCAGCGGCTCAACACTCCTCCGATGGCTGGACCAAAGATAAACCCTAAACCAAAGGCGGCGCCGATCATGCCCATGCCTTTCGCCCGGTTCTCCCTGGTGGTGATGTCGGCAATGTAGGCCTGGGCAGTAGAAATGTTCCCGCCGGTAATCCCGTCGAGAATGCGGCCTAGAAACAGCAGCCAAAGTGTGTTCGCAAAGCCAAGGATGAGAAAGCCAACACCGGTGCCGATGATCGAGATCAGCAAAACCGGTCTGCGGCCATGTTTGTCAGATAGCCCG
>DATFRK010000166.1:0-2760 GCA_035263325.1 Pyrinomonadaceae bacterium
CGCGCCGGGCGTTGATGGTCAGTCACGCGTGATTGCGGCTGCCCAGGCCCTGGCAGGAGTCGATCCGGCTGACATCAGCTATATCGAAGCTCACGGTACGGGCACGTTGCTTGGCGACCCAATCGAAATCTCGGCCCTGACCCAGGCCTTCAGCGAAGCGACCGACAAGAAACAGTACTGTGCGATTGGATCAGTAAAGACCAACGTTGGCCATTGTGATGCCGCCGCGGGAGTGGTTGGCCTGATCAAGACAGCGCTTTGTTTGCAAAACCGGATGTTGGTGCCGAGTATTAACTTTGCAGAGCCGAACCCGCGCATCGACTTCGCCAACAGTCCCTTTTTCGTAAATAGCAGGCTCAGCGAATGGAAACGCGATGACAAGCCGTTGCTAGCGGGCTTGAGCTCGTTTGGCTTAGGAGGCACTAACGCCCACGCAATTGTCGAAGAAGCGCCAGAGCGAGCAGCGTCGGGCGTCTCTCGCGCGTGGCAGCTCTTATCTCTTTCCGCAAAAACGGAGTCGGCGTTGGCGACTGCCACCACTAACTTGAAAGAATATTTGCGGGCGCACCCCGAGACACCGCTGGCAGATGTCACCTTCACCGCTAATGTCGGTCGCACCGATTACAACTACCGGCGCATGGTCCTTTGTCAGCGCTCCGACGAAGCGGCCGACTTACTCGAGAATCTGGATCCAACTCGCGTGTTGACGAGTTTTGTCGACAGCGTCAACCGCCCCATCGTTTTCATGTTCCCCGGCGGTGGCGCTCAATACGTCAACATGGGCCGGGATCTTTATGCCAGTGAGCCCATCTTCCGCCAGGAAGTTGATCGTTGCGCGGAGATTCTGAAAGATCATCTGAAGCTCGATATTAGAGACTTGCTTTATCCGGAACCTGCTGAGACTGAAGCCGCGACCAGGCGATTGAAACGGACCTCAACGGCACTGCCGGCGCTGTTTGCTGTTGAATATGCAACGGCTCGCTTATGGATGGAATTGGGAATCCAACCGCAGGCGATGATCGGGCACAGCCTCGGTGAGTACACGGCTGCATGTTTGGCTGGAGTGTTTTCGCTCGAGGATGCGCTCGCCCTGGTTACTGAACGCGGACGTCTCATGGACACGCTGCCCAGTGGCTCGATGGTTTCGTTGGCGCTGCCGCAAGCCGAGGTACTGCCATACCTAACTGGCGATCTATCTATCGCTGCAGTCAATGGACCAGCACTCTGCGTGGTCTCGGGAGCGAGTAGTGAGATCGACAGTTTGACTGAGCGCTTAACGACAGAGGGGCAAGAGTTTCGCCGCATCCATATCGATGTAGCCTCTCATTCGGCAACCGTTGAACCCATCCTGGAAGAGTTTACGCGCTTCGTTTCCACTCTCGATTTGCAAGCGCCGACCAGTCCCTACATTTCAAACGTGACTGGTACCTGGATTACAGCAGCACAGGCAACAGATCCGCGTTACTGGGCCAGCCACCTTCGGCAAACAGTTCGTTTTGCGGACGGTGTGAGTGAGTTGGCCAGGGAAGAGCAGCGAATCTTCCTTGAAGTAGGTCCAGGACAAACACTTTGTTCGCTCGTCAGGCAGCACCCCGCCAAGACACCGGCACAGATGGTGTTCTCTTCAATCCGACATCCGCACGACGAGCAGTCCGACCTGCAGTTTCTGCTCAACACCCTGGCCCAACTCTGGTTGGTTGGAACGCGAGTTAACTGGCAGAGTTTCTACCGCGATGAAGAGCGGCATCGGGTACGACTGCCTACGTACCCGTTTGAGCGCGAACGATACTGGATCAAACCAAATACAGGGTTGGTTGAGGGCGGCTCGCTCTCTTCAGTTAATAGGCGACCGAATCTCCGTGATTGGTTCTACGCGCCGGTTTGGCAGCAGTCAGTAGTGCCTCGTCAGGCGACTGCCAAACTGAGTGAGGACGCGAACTGGTTGATCTTTGCTGACGACTGTGGCTTAAGCGAAGCGCTGCTAGCGGCGTTGCGCCAGGAGGCAGGACCGGACAGTACCTTCACGATTGTTGAGGCCGGCGATGGTTTCGCAAGGGTTACTGAAGATTCATATTTAGTCGATCCGGTTAACGCCGCCGACTATGCGAGCCTCTTCGCGAGGCTTCAATCCACAGATCGCGTGCCGGATAAGATTTTGCACCTCTGGGCCGTCTCTGATGAAACTGGAGATCTAACCGACGGCAGCACCGAAGACCGCAGTTTCTTCAGCCTGTTGTACCTGGCCCAGGCGCTGGGCGACCTTAACGTGGAACAAAAGTTCGCACTTGAAATCATCTCCACCGGTTTACATCGCATCAGTGGCGAAACTCAACTGTGTCCGGAAAAGGCGACGCTGCTGGGACCGTACAAAGTGATTCCGCAGGAGTATCCGCACATCACCACGCGCAGCATTGATGTGCTCCTAGCTGAGTCCGGGCGTTGGTCACAGCAGTTGATTGACCAATTAATAAGTGAGTTCGGCCGTGAGAGTGCTGATACTCCCATCGCCTATCGCGGCAGCGATCGGTGGTTGCAGAGTTTTGCCTCGGTACCGATGGAAGCAGCTACCGACGGCGTCCCGCAATTGCGCGCTGAAGGCGTTTACCTCATCACCGGGGGCCTTGGTGGGATTGCCTTAGAACTGGCGCAGTTTCTCGCAGACGAGTACCGGGCAAAATTGATTCTCCTCGGACGATCTGAGTTTCCGGCAAAAGAGCAGTGGCAAGAGTGGCTCAGCACCCATGACGAGAACGATCTGGT
>DATFRK010000167.1:0-4539 GCA_035263325.1 Pyrinomonadaceae bacterium
CGCGTGCAGCTGGTAGCAGTGCGGTGTGTAGAGGGCACCGTCGATGACAATGTTGGTGCCCGGGGTACAGACGTTGCCATTGGGACGATCGTGGACGCCGTCGCCGCCGAGTAGTTGCACTTCAATCGAGGTCGGGAAATCCTGGTCCAGCCCCATGCTTTCCGGAGATTGCGAATGGACCATGATGCCGTTGTTGCGGAAGGCCCACTCCGGCGCACCTTTTGCCTGCTGTCCGGTGAACCTGTATTCCACGGCAATCAAGTAGTAAGAGAATTTGTCCTTATAAAAGAGATGGCCGAATTGTCCGTCCAAAGTATCGTACTGGTCGTAAGAGACCTTCAGTAGTCCGTCTTCCACACGAAAAGTATTGCCAAAGTTCTCCCCCAACTTGTGTTTCGCGATCTTGACGGTCCAGCCGTCGAGGTTCCGGCCATTGAAGAGTTGGATCCAATCTTTCTTGTCAGCTTTCGCCGCCGCCTCCTGGCCTAAGGTGATCAGCGACGCAATTAGGAGGATTGCAACTATCCCAAGGATTCGGAAATTCATAAGCCTGCTAACATACACTAAGTTCATCCGCAGATTACACAGATTACACAGACTTACTTTAAAGGAGTGTAGTTGAGTAGAAAGTTTGCTGCTACCGAGAAAGCCCCAATCACTGACTGAACCGCTTAAGACAAAATCTGCGTAATCTGTGTAATCTGCGGATAGCTCAAGTCTTCCCAACCAAAACCAACCTAAGATAATCTTCGTGCGCATAGGACTCTGTTGGTCTACCTCGCTGGTTCAAAGTCTCAGAGGATAATTGCATGTCCCAGTCAGACAAGATTCCCGTTCCCTTGTTCCAGGTGCTTGAGGAAGAGTACATCGCTCTGCACGGGCTTCCCGACGAAGACGGCAGTTTGCCAGTGCAGCTGGCCGATGCTCGCCACCGCGGCGAATTCCGCACCGTGACGGCCAACCTGGACTGGCAATTCCATCCCAGTCACATCAGACACCCGCGTCGCCTGGCCGCTTTACTCGGAAATGATCCTAACTCCCCCACGACCGGGAACAGGACCTTGACGGAGTTGAACGCCTACGATCGGGCCAGGAAGAATCTGATCGTTTACTTGCGAGAACACAGCGATGCAGCAACTCTGCAAGCGCTGCAAACCATTTCCCAAAAGACGGAAGCTGCCTCTACCAGTGACACGAAATTGATAAGTGATCAACTGAATGCATTTTTGCAGGATCCTAATCTCTACGATGAAGAGCGCTTCTCAAGCTACTGGTTAAGTGACGCTAGCAAACAACTGGTCGACGCCCAAGCAGGAGAAAAGTTTACCGGCGAAAATCTGGCGCGCTTCAACCGATTGCTACTCGAGGATGCGTTTACTCGCACCCTGGAAAAAATTCAGGAAATTCGCCTGGCCGCTGTCTATCAACGAATCCATCGAGTGAAGCAAACCTCGCTCTGCCTTTCCGGGGGTGGAATTCGTAGTGGCACGTTCGGCCTCGGCCTTTTACAGGGACTGGCTCGCCACAACCTGCTCGACAAGTTTCATTACCTATCCACTGTCTCGGGCGGTGGTTACATCGGCGGTTGGCTGGCCGCGTGGATTCATCGACACCCAATGGGCCTCGCCGGCGTTACCGCCGACCTGGCCAACAGTAACCCGCTTAAAAAAGTCGATCCGGATCCGGCGCCAATTGGCTACCTGCGCCGCTATAGCAACTTCATCACGCCAAAGGTTGGTCTGCTCACCGCGGATACCTGGACCTTTATCGCCATCTACCTGCGAAATCTCTTTCTGAACTGGATCGTGTTCATTCCTTTTCTGCTTTCCGTGCTCATGTTACCCAGGCTGATTGTCTTGGTGACCCTGGCCCAACCGCGCAGGGAGGACCAGTGGTCCATCCCGATTCCCTTGTTCGGCGGCACGTTCGCCTTTTTTGGCCGCCACTTCTTTCTCCTCGGCGGCTTCATTCTGGCAACCTGGGCGCTCGCCTACATCATTTTTAGTCGTCCAACCCTCAGAGAACGACTACGGCAGAGCAGTCGCTTTTGGGCTGACCGGGCAACTCAGCGCAGTTTCCTGGTGTGGTGTCTTTTGCCCCTCGTGTCCGCTGCGTTCTGTCTCACCACCTACTGGGCCTGGTCCAGCGAGCGTTCGGAACCGAAGGATTGGTATTACTTCATAATTTTTGGTCTTACGGTCTGCGCCCTTGCGTGGCTCATCGCCTCAATCATCCTCGGCCGGCTGAAGCCGACTTTTATAGCCACAAACTGGAGGCGCACTGGCACCATCGAATTCTTTGCGCTGCTCTTCGCCGGTCCCCTCGGTGGGGTGGTGCTCTGGCTGTTTACCCTGTCAATTGAACCGATTCGGACGAGGGCCAACTTTCCCTGGGACTACTGGTCCACTGGTGCAGACTGGACCTGGTTGACCTGGAACACGGAGCTTTATGCCTGCTTGGCAGTGCCCCTATTCATGCTCGTGTTTTTGTTGGGCGCGACCTTATTTATCGGGGCTTCGAGCGCCAGTTCCCGAATTGATGACGAGGATCGAGAATGGTGGGCACGCCTGGGCGCCTGGGCCCTGATTGCTATCCTGGGCTGGAGTGTTTTCTGCACCCTGGTGATCTTCGGACCAATTGCGTTACTGAGCGCACCGAGAGTGCTGTTTTCAGTGGGAGGACTTTCCGGAATTCTCGCCGCCATTGTCGGCCGCAGCGCCAAGACACCGGCCACCTCGAAGTCACAAGGTGAGGCCCAGCCAGGTATCGTAAGCATACTGCTGGGCAAGGCACTGCCCCTGCTCGCAGTAATCTTCATCGGAGCACTGCTGATCTCCCTGTCGCTGCTGACAACTGGACTCTTTCAACAAATCGCCATTCTCGCCAACGACAATCCGCAGCGACCAATCAACCAGTGGCTGACCAACATCTCGGCGCATGGCTTCAACCATTACATGAGATATATCTATTTCAACCTGGCCGGTAAGGATCCCATCATTGCTGCAAAACTTGCTCACATGAATGTGCTGCACCATACGTCTTTCTTTTTTGCGCTGATTATCGGTCTGGCTCTGTTCGTCTTTGGCTTGATAGTGTCGCGCATAATGAACCTGAACATCTTTTCGCTGCATGCCGGGTACCGCAGCCGTCTCATCAGGGCATTCCTCGGGGCCTCACGACCGGACCATCAACGAAAACCAAATCCGTTCACCGGTTTCGACCCGGCTGACAACGTGAGCATGCATGAGTTGCGCCTGGGACTGTTCGATGAGGACGATTTCCGAGATCCGGTAACCCTCGTTTCTGATTTGTTGGACCAAAGGAAGCCTGTCTCGAAATACCTGGGCTCGAGGCAGTTGCTCGCCAACATCGAGTCGCTGCCAACGACCACCACTGTCTCTTCTCGAATGGTGGCGGCGCTGCGCAAAGATTTGAACGCGGCCCTCCAGGATGAAGGACTGAGTTCACAGTCATTCGTCAAGGACCTTCCCGATCCTGAAGTGCAGACAAACGCGCTTGCCGTCGGCCAGCAACAGTCGTCCTGGCCCGCCGAAGAGTTGCGCTACACGGCCACGCATATTCTGGCCAATCGCCGGGTGTTGGAAGCAGCCTATCCCAACCTGATTCGGCCGCGCCAAGGATCTGACGACTACAAACTGATGCCGTTGATAAATACAACGCTCAACCTGGTAGGCGGCGACAACCTGGCGTGGCAACAGCGCAAGGCTGAACCGTTCAGTGTCACTCCTTTGCATTCCGGTTGTTTTCGTCTTGGTTATCGCGACTCGCGTGTCTACGGTGGTAGTGACACCGGCGGTATCTCGATTGGCACTGCCGCTTCGATCTCCGGCGCCGCTGCCAGTTCCAACATGGGCTACTACACCACTTCATCAGTGCTGTCACTGGTACTCACATTCTTCAACGTGCGCTTAGGTTGGTGGTTGGGAAATCCAGGCGCTGCGGGTAACGACACGTTCACCTTGCGCGCTCCGAAAGGTTCAGTCCTGCCCGTGCTGGAAGAGGCTTTGGGGATGACTGACGACCAGAATGAATATGTGTATCTCACTGATGGCGGTCATTTTGAGAATCTCGGGATCTTCGAAATGGTGCTCCGTCGCTGTCACATCATCGTTGTCTCAGATGCCGCAGCAGATCCAGATTACCGGTTCAGTGACCTGGGAAATGCAATTCGCAAGGTGCGGATTGACCTGGGAGTACCAATCGAGTTTACCGCGTTGCCGATTTTTTCCGGCTCGCCGGATGGCGGCAGCAAAGGCAGCTACTGGGCTATCGGCAAGATCCGCTATTCATGTATCGATGGGCCAAACGCTGATGATGGTCTATTACTCTACATAAAACCCGCAATCTATGGTGTCGAGCCGCAGGACGTGCTGGAGTACAAACGCAGTCACCCAAGCTTCCCGCACCAGTCGACTGCTGATCAATTCTTTGATGAGCCCCAATTTGAAAGCTATCGCATTTTAAGCTCCTACATCATGGACCAGATGGCTGGTGAACAGACGGGGCCGATAGATCTCT
>DATFRK010000168.1:0-11184 GCA_035263325.1 Pyrinomonadaceae bacterium
CGGCGGTGCAGCTTTGCTGTCCATACCAGTCAGTAAAGAGCGCGCCCTCTTTGGCGACGCGGTCGATGTTTGGGGTGCGATACCCCATGATGCCCAGGTTGTAGGCGCTGACATTAAACCAGCCAATATCGTCGCCCCAGATGATCAGAATGTTTGGTTTCTTATCAGGCATGACTTCGAGTCCTTTCTGAGTTTCGTTGCCATTACTATTCACCGCTGGCAGTCAGACCTTCGCGAGGCCGATCGGCTCCTCCTTCAAGGTCAACTACTGCCACGGATAAATCTTTCTCCAATCCTGTTTCATATCCACCACCACCCACTTCTTGGTCGTCGCTTCGTCGAGTGCCTTGTCTAACTTCCCAATCGACGATTGACGGTCATAGGCCCATTCCCGGTCTTTGTCGGTGTGTCGCACCAACCCGGCAAACCTCGCGCCTGGGCCGGCGGTGGTCCATTCGAGCATTTGTTGATCCCCATCAGAGTTGCCAAAGGCGAAAATTGGTCGGCGGCCGATGAACTTCTGAATGCCCACTGGCTTTCCTGGTCCATCGTCGACGAAATCGATTTTTGGTTCGCGCATCAATACTGGTCCGTTAGCGCCCGTCTGAAACCTGGTGACGAAACTCGAACCAACCACCTGCTCGGGCGGAATGCCATATACCTGCTCAGCAAACACGCGCATGAATTCCACGGTGCCACCTGAAACAATGAAGGTCTTGAAGCCGTTGGCCCTGAGATAGGTGAGCAGCTCGAGCATCGGCTGGAAGACAAGCTCGGTGTAAGGTCGTTTGAAGCGAGGATGTTTGGCGGTCGCGAGCCAGTCGGCGATAGTCTTGCTGAACTCGTCGGTACTCATCCCGGTGTGCGTAGTCATGAGCAACGCCCCTAAACCTTTTTCACCGGAAGCGACCAGTGCTTTCATGTCGCCTTCGAGCACAGCTTTGAATGGTTGCTCTGTTTTCCATTCAGGATGTTGCGGGGCGAGCGCTTTGACACGGTCGAGGGCGAAAGCGAGCTGAAAGTAGATTGGCTGTTCGGACCACAACGTGCCGTCGTTATCGAAGGTGGCGATGCGTTCGTTGATGGGAACGAACTCAGGGCCACCTTCTTTGCTTACGCGGGAGACGAAAGCTAAAACGGCACGCTTATTTGCTCCTTCGTTCCAGGACGGCAACGGATCAGGTTGAGCTTGAACTAGCGTGAGGAGACCGCAGAGTAATGCTAATGAGAGATGGACTATGCGAGTTTGCAATGGTCTCTTCATTCACTCACTCACTTGGGAAACAGCGGTGTCACAATGATGCGTAAGCCACAGGTTTCCGGACCGCCTTCCGGACTGGCGGCCCAACACCGGAGTGCACCACCAATGCTGACGGGTCGTTGTCCGACTTTGATAAGTTTCGTCACCGTGAAGTGGATCGGAATGCTCCAGGCATTTCCCGTCCAGTCGTAGCTCGCCTCTGTATTCACGTTGAAGGTCCAGGCGTCTTTTGTGTTGTAAGCGAGAAAGGGCTGGATGAAAGTGTTGTTGACGCTGGCCCGAGTGTCGCTGCCCGCCACCGACCAGATGTGATTGATCAAGACGCCATAGGTCCACTGCTCTTGCTGTTTCAAGATCAACGCGGTTGGGCCAATGCCGAACTTCTTGGTCCCGAGAAAATCATTCGTCGCCGTAGGAATCAGTAGTGCTGGACCAATTGCCCAGATAAAACGTTTGCTATCGGTGGGCGAGAAGAAGAAACTCTGCGTGATGTCGCCGAGACCGCTCTGACTGCCGCTGCCCGCTACTTTGTCCTGGTGAATAATCGGCAGAATAGTGCGGGAAATGAGGTTCCACTTCGGACCAAGCGAAATAGGAATCACTGGTTGGATGTTCAACGTATAGCGCCAGCCGGAACCAGCACCCATGCCAAAATCAAAATTGCTCTGAAATGGCACACTGATCAATGAAGCTACTGGATTGGAAAGCTTTTTCGCTAACTCGTGTGCGTCCGAGCCAGCCGCCGGTTGCGCCTGACCCTGATCAGTGATCAGTTTGGCCTTCTCATTCCAGTGGAGAGGTTCAGGGTCATGAAGGTCGACCTTTTTTTCTTCACGCCGTACAGACGAAAAGCGATTCTCATAACAAGGTAGCTCATTGCCGCGGTTGCGTTCTTTGAAAGAAAGCGCGAGCCAGTCCGTGTTTCGCGGGTTGACCGGCAGGGATTCTGAAGTGGCGGGTTGATGCCGAAAGTTAAGTAAGAACTGGTCAGGCTTAGTTGAGCAGGTGGTGCAACTTTTCGCGGTAAGAGTCAGGCCGCATGGTTTCCCCGTCGTTTGTGACAGACTAACTGTTCCGAGCGTCAGCAAAAGTGGCGCTACGCCAAGCCGGGTGATCCATGCGTTTGTTTTCATCCAGTTAATCCGCGACATTGGGTTCCGACAGTTCAGTCGATGGCAGCGTGGGGAGACACGCCGAGACAATCGGGTTCTGCCTCAGACACCGACACCTCCAAGGGAGGTGAACTCTTGACAATTCACCGCCTCATTAAATAAGGCTGACCGGGCTGATGGAGCTGCCAGCCCAAATTTTTCCGACGTTAGTGGAACGGGAGGTTAAACAATTGTCCGGAGGGACATAATCGGGTGAAGTCGGTATTTCATCGCGGGAGTCTCTGTAGAGGACAGTCCTCACTTTGGCACGGTATTTTTTCGGAGTTGAAATTGGCTGTCAGCAAGTCGTACACTCGTCCCCACTTTCAAGGTGTTAGTCTAAGAATATCCGCGTTCCACAACGATCCGCGCCGCAGGCAGATCGAGAGAATCTCAGACGAGCCAGGGGTTTGTGAGGGAAACCCTTGCGTTGCTCAATCGACATAAACGCCCAGACATGACTTTCCCCTATTTGTAAGGACATGGACTGGCGGATTGACACGAGCTCGACGAAGATAGTGATTCCCGGTCTTTAAGGGATCTGTCGTCTCTGCTCCTTAACACAAGTAGTTCATTTTATAGACGACTATGAGATGTTTCGCTCCTGCATCTCGCGCGCCCCTTACTCTCTATCCTTGCCGCATGCAGAACTCTGTCTGCCATCTCGCCGGGCATTCACTCATTGATCAAATACGCAGCTGGGTCCTCAGAGGCTTCGTTGGCGGCTTGCTGAGTGTCTTCCTATTGGCAATGCCCAGCCTGGTCACAGCCGCCGAGGATCAAAAGAGAGTACTGGCGATCTACGGCGACCGCAGCGACCTGGCGGCAAGTATTAGTGCTGAACGAGAAATCCAGTCGACCATGACGCAGGCACTGGGAACGAGCCTTGACTTTCACAGTGAGTACATCGAGGCCAGGCGAATTCCAGAAGATGAGTCATTCAAAGCACTGCGCGACCTGGTGCATCAGAAATACGACCAGGAAAAATTCGACGTCGTTATTGCAGTCTCCGGCCTCGCGGTTCGCTTTGTGCAGGCGTACGGAAACGAACTATTTCCCGGCGTTCCAGTAGTCGCTTATGGCAACGAATTTGAAGTTGCTCAATGGACCAAGGGACCACCGGCCGTAACTGGCGTCTGGGGCAAGTTAGACCTCAGGGGTACGTTGAATCTAATTCTGAAACTGCAGCCTGACACGCGTCAGATCGCTCTAGTCACGGGTAGCAACAAGTCATTTACCGACTCTGCCCTGGCTCAAATCACGGACTACCAGGACCGGCTGTCCTTCACCACCCTGGACAGTCGCAACCTGGATAGATTGCTATCAGAGGTCTCGCAACTCTCCCGAGGAACGGTGATCTTGTTTCTGATTCCCAGGCAAGATGAACCGGGCCAGGGTGCTTTGCACAGCGACGTCCTGCCACAAATAATTCAGAAGGCCAGTGTTCCAGTTTATGGAATGTCAGCGTCGGATCTTGGAGCCGGCATCGTCGGTGGAGCGCTGTTCGATCAGGAGGCGATGGCGCGCGAGACGGCCCAATTGGCCCTACGAGTGCTGCGAGGCGAGCGGGTGCAAGACATTCCGGCGCAGCAGTCAACCTCGATTCTGCCGATGGTTGACTGGCGCCAGTTGCAACACTGGGGAATTAAGGAGAGCAGTCTTCCCAACCAGGCAATCATAAAGTTTCGCGAACCAACTTTCTGGGAACAATACAAGTGGCGCATCGCTGGTTTGTTGGCCCTGGTCGTTTTGCAGACCTTTCTCATTGCCCTGCTCCTCTTCGAACGAAGCAGGAGATGGCGCGCTACTCGCCATTTGGCTCAGAGCGAGGAACGTTATCGGAACGTAGTGGAAACCCAGACTGAACTGATCTGTCGCTATCTTGCCGATACGACCCTGATTTTTGTTAACGATGCCTATTGCCGTTACTTCGGCAAGTCGCGCGAGGAATTGATCGGTACGAAATTCCTGGAACTCACACCGGTTCCCGTGCGGCCGCAAGTGCAGCAACACGTCCAATCGTTGGTCGACAATCCGCGCACCGAAATCCATGAACACGAAGTTATCTGTCCCGATGGCAGCACCGGCTGGCAACAGTGGGTTAACCGGGTGATCTCTCATGGTGACGATCGAATTGAACTCCAGGGTATTGGGCGCGACATTACCGAACGCAAGCGGGCGGAGAACGCTCTGCGGGAGACAGAAGAACGCAACCGGGCCATCCTTCGCGCCGTGCCTGACCTGATGTTCTTGCAAACCGAAGACGGCGTCTACCTCGACTATCACGCCAAGGATCAACGCGCCTTGATGGTTCCACCCGAGCAATTCCTCGGCAAGAACATGTCGGAATTCATGTTGCCGGAACTGGCAACCACGTTTCGCCAGGCCTTCAAGCGGGCTTTCGAAACCGGCGAGACCCAGATACAGGAATACGATCTGCAGTTGAATGGCGAACGCGAATGGTTCGAGGCGCGCATCGCCCGTTGCAACGGTAGCAAGATCCTGAGTGTTGTGCGCGATATCACCGAGCGCAAGCGGGCGCTGGAGGCGCTGAGTGATAGTGAAGAGTTTAACCGCCAGATCGTAGAGAGCATCACAGACTGTATCAAGATCCTCGACCTGGATGGTCGGATTGTCTACATGAGTCAGAACGGACGACGACTCCTGGAAATCGACAACATTGAGCCGTACCTCAATACCTCATGGATTGATATGTGGACGGGTGAAGGTCTGGCACTCGCCAGGGAGTGCGTGGCAAAGGCCCGTGATGGAGAAGTGGCGGACTTTCACGGCTTTGCTGCTACTGTCAAAGGGACTCCCAAGTGGTGGTACACCACGATCTCTCCAATTCGTGATGCCCGCGGAAACGTCGAGAACCTGTTGGCTGTTTCGCGGGACATCACCGAACAGAAGCAAGCGCGAGCGGCGGTGCTCGAAAGCGAAGTGCGCTTCGCCAAGGCTTTCAAAGCTAATCCGCAACCAATGTCGCTCACCACTATGGCGGAAGGCATGTACCTGGATGTGAACCAGGCCTTTCTCAGTATGAGTGGCTACTCGCGAGGGGAAGTCATTGGCCACACTTCTTCGGAGTTGAAAGTCTTCGAAACAGCGGCCC
The DNA here is from genome assembly GCA_035263325.1 of Pyrinomonadaceae bacterium. Lineage (GTDB taxonomy): Bacteria > Acidobacteriota > Blastocatellia > Pyrinomonadales > Pyrinomonadaceae > PSRF01. The sequence continues at coordinate 5,528 of DATFRK010000168.1, forward strand.
ACCGCAAGAGTCTACTGCTGGATCCATTGCTCAGCGCCGGAGCGGTGCGTAACAGCGAAATGAAGTTTCGCATCAAGGACGGCAGTTTCCGCGTGCTGCTTTCCTCGGCCGAACTATTGGAACTGGGTGGCGAGAAATGCATCCTGGTGACGTCGAGTGACATCACCGAGCGCAAGAAACTCGAGGAGGAGTTACGCCTCAGCGAACGAGAGTTCTCCACTCTGGTCGAGAATTCACCGGACGTGATCTCTCGACTTGACCGTAACCTGCGTTACATCTACATGAGCCCGACCCTGGCACGAATTAGCGGGCAGCCCAAGAGCCGATTTATTGGTAAGACGCAAAAGGAAGCCGCTTTACCCGGTTACGACTGGGAAGGTTTCGAAGCGAGTTGTCGCGAGGCCTTTGCTACGGGAAAGACCGTGCATCGCGCCTTCGAGTTCCAGGGGCGGAGCTACTGGACGCGCGTGATCCCGGAATTTGCGCCCGATGGCACCGTTGAATCAGTGATGACGATCAGTGAAGACGTCACGCAGCGGATTCGGGTTGAACAGGAATTGATTGAACTCACAGTTCGACTGTTCAACTTACAGGACGAGGAGCGGCGCCGAATCGCCCGCGAGTTGCACGACGGTACAGCGCAAAACCTCTTCGGCATTTCGGTGAACCTCGCCAGGTTGGGCCAACTGGAACTCGGCGAGAAAGAAGAGATGGATCGCCTCATCATAGAGTGTCAGTCGCTCGGCGAACAGTCGCTCCAGGAAATTCGCACCCTTTCGTACTTACTGCATCCACCATTGCTTGACCAGGCGGGATTGGCTCCAGCACTACAGTGGTATGTCGAAGGTTTCAGCCAGCGGAGCGGAATCTATGTCGATGTGATTGCGCAACCTATTGGCCGACTTCCCTCGGACGTTGAGATGGCGCTCTTCCGCATTGTTCAGGAAGCGCTGACGAATGTGCGGCGCCATTCCGGTAGCGATACAGCCAGCATACGACTGGAGAGGCACCCGAAAGAGATTCTGCTGGAGATCAAGGATCGGGGACGCGGACTGCCAGGTCCGAAAACAGATTATCCCGAGAGCCACGTGGGCATGGGAGTTGGTATCCCCGGAATGCGGCAGCGTTTGCGACAACTCGGTGGGACCTTGGAAATAAGTTCAGACGAAAAAGGCACCACGATATCGGCGGTGGTGCCGCTGGCGAACGGAGCAGCTCATGGTGCGAATTCTTCTCGCTGATGATCACGACGTAGTGCGACGGGGCCTGCGCGACCAACTGAGTAAGCACGAAGGCTGGGAGATTTGTGGTGAGGCTTCTGATGGCCGAGAAGCAGTGAGGCTGGCGTTAAAACTCGCGCCCGACGTGGCCGTCATCGATCTCTCAATGCCCGAACTCAATGGCCTGGAGGCAACGCGCCAGATCCGCCGCGAATTGCCGCACACCGAAGTACTGATCTTCACGATGCATGAAACTGAGCAACTGATCCGCGAGGTTTTGTCAGCCGGCGCGCGTGGCTACGTGTTGAAATCGGACGCCGGACGCCACTTGACGAGCGCTGTTGAGGCGCTGTCTCATCACAAACCCTTCTTCACCGCCAAGGTCTCCGAGGCACTGTTGGATGCCTTTCTCAAGTCTAACGCCAAACCCGACGAAGGCTCGGTGTTCCGTACGCTGACGGACCGTGAGCGGGAGATCGTGCAAATGCTCGCCGAGGGTAAGAGCAACAAGGAAATCGCCACTAAACTCTCTATTAGCGTCAAGACCGTGGAAACTCACCGGGCCACGGTTATGCGCAAATTGGACATCAACTCCATCGTGGAATTAGTCCACTATGCGATCCGCAACCAGCTGGTCGAAGCCTGAGGAGTGGGGTTTCTTTTTACATGAACCTCCTAGCTTGAAATACAGTGTCCACCCTATTTTCACGAGTAAAGCCCTACCCCTATTCTCTCAAACGTCACTAGATCAGATTCAAAGGCCGAGTGAATTGATAGCCGGTGTCTTCGGTTGTCGTCGAGCAATCTCAAAAAAGAGCAACGTAGCGTACCCGATGACAGCCAGAGCCTATACGCAGACACCCTGTGTTGTTCGGAGTCCCTGAAGAGGGTTGATGATTTAGGTGAGCGCCTCAGCCTAGCCATCTGGCGGCAACTCACGTTCTACCTCGCGCCAACCGGTACTAGTAGTGGCTTTTCAAAGTATGAGTCAAAGCCGTGAGCGAACTGGTTGTTTTCGTTTTCCGAGATCAGTATCGGGCTCCAGAGGTACTGAACGAGCTTAGGCGTCGCGACTGGCCCTGGGTTCGGGATCTCGACGATGCAGTGGCTGTTACCCTCAACGAGGATGGCCAGGCAAGAGTTCATCTCAGTATAGATCTTTCAAAATGTGAGGCGGCGGGTTGGGCCAGGATGTGGAGTACCTTGCTGAGCACGACCCTCTTTCTGCCGTTGACTGAGGTAATGGTTGACGCTGCCGATGGGATGGGATTCTCGCCGAGAAATGGTCACACGTGGGCGTGCACGGAGCGCGAGGGTCAAGCCAAGTGGTGGCGAGATTCGTTAGCACTGCCAGCGGATTTCAGGCGCGATGTAGCAGCGTTAATTGGGCCGAGTGGTTCAGCCATTTTCATGTTATTGCGTGCGGCTACAGTGCCGATAGCGCTCAAGCAGTTATGCAATTACGGAAATACGATACTTCACACCTCTCTGAGTGCAGAGCAGGACGATAAGATGCTCGCAATGTTGGCGCAAACTTAGGAGGCGTCAGTCATGAGTGCCCACCAAATTGAAGTTTTATCCTCAATTCCTCAGGCGGAACTTTTTGTCGCTGAGAAGACTTATTTCAGTACTCTCAAATACAGCGTGAATCGTGTTTTCAGTTGCTGGCACCTGAGCCTGAGCCGGCCCTTCACGCATGGTCGCGAGAGTTACCGCTCCTGCCTGCGTTGTGGCATGCGGCGTCCTTTTGATCTGCAAACCTGGAAAGCTACCGGCCGTTTCTATTCCCCATCTGTAGAGCGGAGGTTTCGCCGATGAACTTGCAAGCTATTACCGACACAATTTTTGTGTGGGTTGCCGCGTTCGGATTCAAGGTCCTGGGCGCGATTGTGCTTTGGGTGGTTGGCCGCTGGCTGATCCATTTTTCGATCAGCTTGATAACCAGGGCCCTAAGGAAGCGGCCGATTGAACCAACCCTGGTCAACTACCTGGCTTCGACAGTTTCAGTACTGCTTAATATCACGCTCGTAGTCGCAATTCTTGGATACTTTGGCGTGCAAACTACAACGTTCGCTGCGCTGCTGGCTTCAGCAGGATTGGCCGTCGGCCTGGCCTGGAGCGGACTGTTGTCGAACTTTGCCGCCGGAGCGTTTTTGATGATCCTGCGTCCGTTCAAAGTGGGCGATTTTGTTTCCGGCGGGGGCGTTATCGGGACGGTGGAAGACATCGGCCTCTTCGTCACCACCATCGATACCCCTGATAACGTCCGGACCTTTGTCGGCAACGGAAAACTCTTTGGCGACAACATTCAGAACTTTTCGGTCAACCCGTTTCGGCGAGTCGATCTGGAAGCGCAACTCGACCACTCGGTTGACGTCTTTCGCGCGACTCAGCTGCTCAAGCAACGGATTCATTCGATCCCTAACGTAAACGTAAATCCGCCACCCGATGTTGAGGTGTTGAAGTTTTCTGAACTAGGACCAGTCTTAGCAGTGCGTCCTTACTGTAGTAACGCACATTACTGGCAGGTGTACTTCGATACAAACCGGGCCATTCGTGAGGCCTTTACAGAAGCCGGATTTCCGGCACCCGAGCGTCATCTTTCGATGAATGGTTCTGCAGTTCTGGAGCGACAGGATGGGCATTCAGCCGCAGCGACGCATTGAACAAGGAACGGTAAGCGAGCAAAATGGGAGCGTCAGCTTGAATCCCAAAGAGGAGCAGCAAATGAACCATACGAAACTAAATCGAGTTCGCATTCTCGTTGCCAGTCTCATCCTGATCCTGGCTACAGGGGCGTTCTATAGTGGCAGCGCTCAAACTAAAAAGAAGAAGGGGCCTGTCTACTACACGGTTTCCGCGAACCAGACAATGCGGGTCAGACTAAACAGCGAGTTGAATTCCGAGACAGCCCGCATCGGCGACACCTTCACCACCACAACGGTTGATCCCGTCTACTCCAAGAATGGCGTGATGCTGGCGCCGCAAGGTAGCACCGTGGTAGGGCGGGTCTCTAACGTGCAACGAGCACAAAAGAACGGCAAGCCTGCGGTGATGGATGTCGCGTTCGTTTCCCTCAGGTTGCCGAACGGGCTACATCATGCCATCAGCGGCTCACTAACTGATCTGGAGTCGTCTACTGGCAATAGCAACAACGAAGGATCGGTGACGGCACACAAGACAAGTCATCGCAACGTTAAGTTTATCGGCGGGGGCGCAGCCGGCGGTGCAGTAATTGGAGCCATCGCAGGTGGCGGCAAAGGAGCAGCAATCGGCGCTGGAGTCGGTGCCGTAACAGGTCTAGTTGGTGGCAGGTTGAAGAAGGGCCATGAGGTTAAGGTGAAATCGGGTACGGAGTTTGGGGTCATCCTTAACCGTAGTTTGAGCTTGCCGAAGTATCGAGCAGGAGCTGAATAACTGGCGCGGTGTCAGGTTAGCAAAACCAGAGAGATCGAGGTGTGTCCGGTGCAGACCAACAGGAGGAGACAGCACTGAAGAGTACACACCTCAGTGGGCCGGGGAATGACTTAGGTCAGGGGCGCCCCGGCCCATTATCTTTTTGTCGCCGAATGCCGAATGCCGACTGGCGATTTTTCATTTTTGCTCCACTCCTCGACACGGCAGTAAGGTCTCCATCGATTTCACTGCCAGCAATCCTCCGAGCAAAGCTCAATAGCCAGGTACTGGACTTAATGTCAGCCCGCCCGCTAATACTTGTTCTCTGTTCGCAGCAGGGCTCATAATCGCAGTCTACATCCTACGGTTAGATTCAAGAGGCGATCGTGACTCCCCAAGCCACTTCGAGAGCCGCAGTCAACTACCCCGATCCCGCATTCCGTCGAGCCGCGTTAATTTCGGTGGCGGTATTTGTAACCTATTACCTCACAGCGAAAATCGGTTTCGAATTTGCTCTTCCCGGCTCGGTCTCAACTCTCTGGATGCCAAACTCCATTTTGCTGGCGGCGCTGCTACTCACTTCCCGTCGCTGGTGGTGGCTGGTAATCCTCGCCGCCTTTCCTTCACACCTGGCGTCGGAACTGCAGAGCGGCGTACCCACGTTGATGGTCCTTTCCTGGTTCGCAAGTAACTCGGTCCAGGCACTCATCGGAGCTTTCTGCCTGACTTACTTTATTAAAGATGAGGTGCGCTTTGATCGACTGCGGGATCTCTGCGTTTTCCTGGTCTGCGGCGCATTCCTGGCTCCTTTTCTTTCATCCTTTCTCGATAGCGCCCTGGTAAAACTAAATGGTTGGGGCAGTACTGGGTACTGGGACCTCTGGCGGGTACGTTTTCTCTCGAACGTGTTGGCGACCTTAACCCTGGTACCTTTTGTAATGGTTTGGGCTCGCGGAGGAATTGCCGACGTCAGGGCCGCGTCGTTGGGACGTTATCTCGAGGCGAGCATCTTGACCTTGAGCCTACTGAGCGTCGGCCTCG
>DATFRK010000169.1:0-7833 GCA_035263325.1 Pyrinomonadaceae bacterium
ATGGACCACCCTCAATCAACGGTCAACCAGGGGATCAAACTGTGTGCGAGGGAGCGAGCGCCAGTTTTACAGTTGGTGCAATTGACACTTCGGTTTCGGCGGGCAGAGGCAAGAAACCACCGATGAAACTAAACGGTTCCGCGCCCGGAGGCCTATCGTTCCAATGGCGTAGAAATGGGATTCCGTTAACGAACGGCGGTCCATTCTTAGGTGCGAACACCGCAACCTTGTCGATCAATCCGGCTACCGCAGCCGAAGCCGGTTCGTATGACGTGGTGGTGAGCGGTACCTGTAGTCCCCCGGTCATTTCCAACCCTGCTTCACTAACGGTGAACAGCTGCTCGACGCTCGCACCAATGTTGATTAGCGAGTTTCGTCTACATGGTAGTGGCGGCGCCCAGGATGAATTCATCGAGCTCTATAACATCTCGGACACGCCTGCCGACATCAGCGGCTACACGCTGTTTGCCTTAACAGCTGGTGGCACTCAGACACTCGTCTTCACTGTTCCTGGAGCATTGGGTAGCAACTCGACGGTAGTACCTGCCCGAGGTCACTACTTGATTGCTAACAGCAATGGCTACAGCCTGGGCGCGCTTGCAGTGGCTGATGGCACTTACACCACTGACATCGTGGATGGGTCGGGAGTGGCGTTGTTTGGTAGCGCCGTCCCGGCGAGTGGAAATCGAGTGGACTCAGTTGGCTTTGACAATCGTGACGCGCTGTTCTTCGAAGGAACGCCACTAGCACCAGCAGGAGGCATAATCGCTGACGGTGAGTACAGCTTTGTGCGTCAGTTCCAGGCGAATGGCTTGCCCCAGGACACAGATGACAATGCTACGGACTTCGTATTTATTTCCACCACCGCAGGATTATTCAGCGGACGAAGTTCAGTATTGGGCGCGCCCGGTCCAGAAGATCTGGCCAGTCCGATCATGCGTAATTTGACCGTGGCGGCCAGCCTGGTAGATCCGTTGGCACCAGCGATAGCGGCGCCGAATAGGACCAGGGATGTGACGTCCGATCCGGCGAACAACTCGACCTTCGGTACCTTAACTTTCCGTCGCCATTTCACGAACAACACCGGCGCACCAGTAACCCAGTTGCGCTTGCGAATCGTAAACATCACCACGTTGCCCAATCCTGCCGGCACCGCCGATCTACGCGGACGCAGTACGGTGGATGCAGTGGTATCGCTCACTGCTGGTGGCAGCGTCACGGTGCATGGCACAACGTTGCAGAGCCCGACTCAGTTACTTGGCGGCGGACTCAACAGCACGTTGAATGCGGGAGTAATCACGCTCGCAACGCCATTAGCACCAGGCGCGAGTGTGGATGTGCAGTTCATGGTGGGGGTGCAGTCGCCTGGAGTGTTCCGGTTCTTTGTGAATGTGGAGGCGAAGTGAATGATGATTGAAATGAGCATTTATGGAAAAGGAGCACAGCTTGTGTGGTCCAAACCAATACTTTGGCTTTTCCCGTCTGTTTTCTTCCTGGCAACTGCGTTTCCGCTCTATGCACAGGACGCAACTACGCAAAGTGATGGTGGTCCGGGCGGTGATCCTTTTACTGTCGGATGCGGTAACGATAAGTTGATGGTTGGCGTTCAGATCCGCACTGGCGACCACATTCCGCTCGGACTCTTTATCAACATGGTCCGGCCAGTTTGCGTCGCCGTCGACGCGGGTGGTGATTGGGTGGGAACCCCCACTTCGACATCCTCTTTCGCCGGGCATGATAACGGAAACCTCGATTCCGTGATGTGTCCCAGGAATGAGGCAGTTACCGGGTTTGGAGGTTATGCCGGCGTTTACGTCGACGGCATCAGCATCTATTGTTCGTCAGGCAGTGAATACGGACGAGTGAGTAATGATCAGCACTTCGTTGACAAGCTAGTCGGCTTTAGGGATTTTGAGGGCCCTAAAGGTCCATTCTCATGTCCAAGCAATAAGCCGGCGAAAGGAATCACCGGTCGGGCCCATGACTGGCTCGATCGACTCGCGCTTGTCTGTAACTTTCCCACTACGCCTCCGGCCAATGTCGACGACATCAGTTTCCCAGACACCGTCATTGGGGGAAATCCGGTTGCGGGCTTCGTTACGCTGAACGCTACGGCTCCAGCCGGAGGGGTTCAAGTTGCAATTTCTCGTCAGACCGATGTTGCTGATTCGGGATTTTTCCCGGTTAATGCAGTCTCACCCGATCCGCTCATCGTTCCCTCCGGAAATAACCGGGTGTCGTTTGTCTTTAACACGCTCTCTGTGCCTCGGGTAGTCAACGTCAAGCTCAATCCCGGTCCCGGCTCCGCCACTCATTTTGTAAGCAAGAATCTAAGAGTACTGCCGCCATCTTTGACGTCGGTTGCCCTGTCGCAGAGCCTGACCGCACCGGGCGGCAGTGTGACCGGCACCGTCGCGCTTAACGGAAACGCTCCCCCGGGCGGGTTGACCGCAAATCTGACCAGCAGTGTTTCGGCCGTTGCCACTGTTCCTCCATCCGTGTCGCTAGCCGCCGGAGCAAGCTCCGCCGCCTTTCCGATCACCGTTGCGTCGACTAACAAATCCGGTTGCACTGTCATCTCGGCGTCAGGTTTGTTCGCGCCGCAGGGCAGTTCTCAAATTCGGCAAGCTTTGTTGAGTGTGAAAGGGCCGTTCAGCCCTGCGTTCAAACTGGGGCTAACAAACAATCTTGGATCATCGGCTATAGGAAGTGTGTTGCTGGACGACGTAATCAAGGTAGCGGAAACATTTACCTTGCAAAGCAATAATCCGTCGCTGCTGAACGTGCCGGCTTCTATTTCCGTCCCGGCAAATTCGCAATCTGCGAACTTCACGATTACGGTGCAAGGTCTTCCGCCTTCGGGTATCAGCTGCGCGGTGGTCAGCGTAACCGATCCAAAGGGAAGCCAGAACTCGATGGTTTTCTTGATCAGCAACGGATTGAAACGAATTGAGTGATCCTCACACTAGCTATTAATTGCCCGCAACGAAAAAGACCGGGGAGTCGTAGAGACTCGAGCCCGGTCTTTTTTGCTATCGTGAAAAAACTAGAGTAATTGCGGATAGTTCTTCTTTAATGGTAAGAACGCATCACGCAAAAATCAATTAGTTGTGCCGCTGTCTAAAGCCTGAAAGAAAGATATCGCTTCAAGCACGTCGACTGCGGCTGAGATTTCCGGCTGCACGAACACCTTCTTGACGGACGGACCAAGTGGCGTTTCGCTGGCATCGTCCTTCGCCTGGGGTTCGTCCTGCTGATTTCGATTTGGAACGGTCATGAAATCCTCCTGTTTAAATCGCACCTAGCCAAAGTTTTGCGCGACAACTCTCGTTATGGGAGAGCCTCCACATTCACATAGATCTTGAAACTACCCGTCTGCTGGAGACCGAGCAGAAACTGCAGATTGATACTTGCTCCGTTGGCCAGCGGCGTCCCCAAGGTGACTGTACCAGCACTCATACTACCATTAAAGCCACTGCCATTTGGCTGCGATGGCGGCTGCTCGAGTGTGGTGCCTTGCACCGTAACATTGCAGGGCGGAAGCATACCAGCAGCAGTGCACGTAGCCGCGTCATTAATGGACCCAACTACGACGGCTACTGACGTCCTCGGTCTCGTATCTGCGAAGCCTGACGGCGCAGGGAAGGTGGTCAGGTCGATAATGCGGAAGCGCAGTGTTGTGACGGCGGCTCCCGTGTTGTTGACGAATCTCCTCCGGAGCGAGAGAGTGCCGAAAGTAGAGTTATTTGGCGGGTCACTAGTAAAGTCGCGCACCCGGTTTGGCGGACTACTCTGCAACACGGTGGCGTCGAGCAGGTTAATGGCAAAGGTTGAGTTTCGTTGAATTGGCGCAGCAAGATTCTGTGGACCAGGCGCGCCCAGTCGCTGTCCGGCTCCCGCTGAGGTGCCATTGGTATCGACGAAATAGAAGTCAGCGGCGTTATTATTGGTGTCTTTGGGTGTGCTAACCGGGCAGGGCCCCAAAGTGGTAATCGAGCCGCCTTTTCCGCACTCATCACGAACAAAAGAATAATCGATCGAGAAGGGTGTCAGAGCGGGATAGCCAGTACCTTCCTTGTAAAGGGTATTCGCCTCGGAGGTTGAGCCAACTGCGTCCAGTCGATTAGCCAGGTTGAAGTTCGCGGGGACGTTGTTATTGAAGAGTGCCACACCGGCGTTGTCGGGGATGTCGGTAGTGTAGCTGGCATCACCGGCCGCGTAACCCCCCAACGAGTAGGCCACGCTGTTGGTACAGAGGAAATGTCCGCGCGCTGGTATTACTGTTCCATTGGGAATTGTGCAACGGACGGCGCCATCGCTCGCGGCTACGGCAAAGCCCGTACCGACGTTGGATGAGACCGTGGTCGCCGTGTCGCTGTTGTTGTAGACCTCGACGAACTCATCTGCGGCCCCGCTCGGACCGCGCAGACGAAACTCGCTAATCAGTAGGGGAGCAGTTGCCGCGCCTGTCGTCACTAACATCAGGTGGTAAGTGCCCGTACCAGTGGCGGAGAAGTGTCTCACCTTGATGAAATACGTACCGGCTGCCGCCACGGTGAAGTTCGCGCCTTCGGCGGCTGGGTTCGCCAGGCTTCCGGTAATCGACGAATCCACCGAAAGCAACAGTGTATCGGCCGGGTCGCGGAATTCCACCACGAGATCAGTGCCAGTACCGTCGCGCTCGGGGTCAGCATCCACATTGAAGTAAACAGTGTCGCCGGCGCTAGCATTGAATGAGTAATAATCTGCATCACCGGCCACGCCGATACTGCCCGAACGAATCGCGGGTGAAGTTACGAAATTGGCGGTAGCCGCAGTGTCGTTAGCTTCGACTTCCGGTGTGGCAGCGAAATTCGTAACCATCACGAAGAGTCGGTACGGATTTACGATGCCGGTCGCACTGAAAGCTCTCACTCTGATGAAGTAGGTTCCACCAGTGGTCAGGGTTGCTCCGCCGACGATCGATGCTAACCCAGTCTCGATCGTTCCGTCGCCGCCATTACCGGTACCATCGTCATCATCATTCTCAATTACTGTTGTGCCGTCAGCCGCCAGCAGATCGATCACAGTATCGCGAGAGTTGGCACCGGCGTTTTGCGTGCCACCCGTGTCCGTCTCGATCCAAACTCGCGCACCAGCGGGAGCTGTGAAAGTGTAAAAATCAACATCGCCGCCAACGCCTATTGATCCGGTTGCGATTGCTGTTGGCGTCAGTGAGAGTGTGGTGGCGGTGCCGCTAGTGTCGTTCGGCTCGCTCTCGTGCGCGGTGGTAAACAGCTGGGGCGGAGCGCTCGGTGCGGCGGCCGGCTTAAGTTCGGTTTCTTTTACCTCGGCCCGGGGATCCTTCTGGACGGTTGGCAGGAGCCAGAATGGCTGACCAATGAACTGCTCCTTTTCTTCCTGGTCTTTCTTGGCCTTGGCCTTCTTCTTCTCTTTTTCTTCCTTGGCTTTTTCTTCCTTCTGCTGCTTCGTCAAATCAGGCTGATCGGAAGGAAGTCCAGCGCGGTCTTGCGCGTGGGTTTGAATTATCAAGCTCGATTGAGTCAAGAGGAATGTGAGCATTAGCGCGATCAGCATTCCGGACAATGGGCGGCGGTTCGAGTTCACGTCTAAGCCTCCTGAAAAGGGTCAGTTAACGCGCGGGGGTCTCCAAGCCATTGGAAAATCGCGAACTTCGACGAGTTCGACAACTAGGCCGTCGGAATGAATAGTAATTTTCTCTGGAGAACGATCGACTTCCGCTATCGGAAACAATCATGAATCAGGTATGTCTTGCTTCTACCAGTTTTACCCAATCGAGCCCTGGTTTTTTGCGCCGCCATTCTAGATGGCTCTGCTGGATTTGTAAATCCTAAAAAACTTCACGATCAATAGCTTTAGTGTCCACCCCTCAATGGTTTGAGAGGTTACGGGCAGTTAGGTTCCAAAATGCAAACCTTTACCCGAAGAAGCCCACCGGCATGTCAAAAAGCTCAATCTCTGATTCTCCCCGGGCTTTTAGAGACGGTGTCAAAACTCGAGTTTGCCTTGGCTCTTCGTTAGTGTGAGTTGGTGTGATTTCGTGGATAGCTCGATACTCGGACATAGCAGACGATCCACGAAGTCACACGAAATTACACTAACAAGAACTAATAATAATTCGTATTTCGACACAGTCTCTGCCGTTGGTAGGATTTTTGTGGAATGGAGTTGAACCCAACAACGCAACGCTACTTTTTCTGAGCAAGGGCCTCTTCGATTAGAGAACTCATCTTTTCGACTTGCAACTTCCAGTCTGACAAAGCTGCGACCTGCCGCCGTCGTTCGCTCGCCAGTTGGTCTGGAGTTGCAGCCAAGGCAGACTCAATCGCAGCCAGGAAGGAATCAGCCTGGGGAGGTGTCGTTGTCAGCACTCGATGACGCTCATTAAATTCGCGTACAGCCGGCAGATCTGTTGTGACGACCGGCTTTCCTACAGCGAGGTACTCATTAATCTTAGTTGGTACAACAGTGCTGGTTTCTGGAGTATTTAGATAGGGCACCACACAAACATCAAATGCTTCGATGTAGCTGGCGAGTTTCTCATGGGGCTGTTGTCCTGTCAGATGAACATTCGGTAGCCCCTGCAAAGCGTCAGTATTTGCTTGAGGTGCACCCACCAGCACCCAGGACCAATGTGGGCGCGAAGAAATCATGGTGCGCAACAAATTGAAATCGACAAATCGATGAAGACCACCGATGTAGCCAATGACTGGACCTTGGAATGGCGCCAGGTCTCTTAACGCCACGGGATCTCGCGGCTGTCCGTTGAGTCGAAATGCCAACAGGTCGACTCCGGGAGCGAAAACATGCACGTTGTCGTTGGCAAGAGAAAAGCGGTTCGCCAGCTCGGTACAATTGGCAAAGACGACGTCACTCAACTTCAGTAGTTCCTGCTCGCTACGCCGCAATGAACCCGTATGCGGCGTGAGCTGGCTGAAATCCGCCACGCCATAGTAGACAACCGAGCTGCGATTAGTGCGAGTCAGGCGAATTAGATCGACCGCGGTGTCGGTGGGTAGATAGGTCCACAAGAGCGGATCTCGCATCCCTAGTTGAGCAATGGTTCGTTTGATGGTTAGAAGGAAAAAACGATTCAGATACCGCCTGGGCCGCGACCCAAAAGGAGGCAGGACCAGGGGCGAGCAGACAAAGACATTGTCAGCAACCTCGCGTACGCCTCTCGAGCGCAATGCTCCCACCCAGCGACCGATTCGTGAAGCCACCCGCTTGGCGTCTTTAATCAAGGCCGGGGAACGGATGCCGGTATTTTCAATGTAGAGAACGCGATTACCGGCGCCAGCCAGACGGCGCGCAATTTCCTGGTGCGCCTGCCAGAGAAAGCCCCACTCAATACTCGAGATGTAAACAATGTCGCGACCTGTGATCACTTTTTCAGGGGGACTCCTTCTCTTTGCCAATCAACTGGGCCAGATCGCCGTAGTCTGATTACCCGCATACAGGCCGACCTCTGCTTCGAGGCTCATCTGCGTCAGATTTCGTTTCATCAGCAAGTGAAGATTGGCTGCCTGTGAAATGGTTGGTACCAATCAAGCGGAAGCCGTTAGCGTCTTTGGTCGGGTTACTGGAGTTGGTACTGATCAACACGCCAAGCTGGCATCTCGGATCCTGAGCTTACCATATTCGCTTGCTACCTCCTGAACCAATAAACCAATTTCACAACTAACTTTTTGTGCTAAAAGAGGGAACCTTTGGAGTGCGCCGACTCGTCGGCGCTTTGTGATCGGCGTCGTATATTTGCAGCCGAAGCTTTAACGCAATTTAAAAGAGCGGTGACAAGTCACCGCACTCCAA
>DATFRK010000170.1:0-4018 GCA_035263325.1 Pyrinomonadaceae bacterium
GATTTCCTTCATGCGAAAGAATGGTTCACCACGCACGATGCAACTCCTACGAATTGTTGGGAACGCCGTGCTGTCTATTGTTGGCGCGAGCGCTTCATATACTTTCGTCACCTTCCGATTGCGAAAGAGGGATGTGTAGTGGCCTCTTGTTTTCGGGTTGACGGAAAACAACATCACTCCGGCAGTTTCGCGATCGAGACGATGGACGGGAACCAGGCTTTCGAAGTTGTAGGTGTTTCGCAATCTGACCAGCAACGTTTCGCGAAGAAACCTGCCCGAGGGAATCACCGGCAGAAAGTGCGGCTTGTCCGCAACAAGGATGTGCTCATCTTCATATAGCACTCGCTCAACAAACGGAATGACCGGTTCATTCTCCAGCTCGCGGTAGTAGAAAATACAGGCACCGGCTCGATAGGGAGTCTGCGGATCTACCTTTCCGCCACATTCATCAAGCACCTCACCCTTGGCCATCCTTGTGGTCCATGTTTCGACAGCGACACGTGGGTAATGCTCTTGGAAAAAATCTAAGACAGTTTTCCAGCGGCGTGATCGGTTGGGCGGAAGCCATTGACGGCTTGGCTCAACTCCAGCAACGGTGGGAAGTGGCGCCTTCATAGTTTTAGTGACCTGTTCAAATATAACATCCCTGAAGACTTGTCGCGGTGACCGATTACCCAGTTTCGACGCAAGGGATCTTGTAGCCCGCGAAGCGGGCTGGGAGAACATCCGCATTGACTTGGAGTCTTCCCTGGCGTAGGTTTCCCTCACTGTCATAAAGGCTTGATCCGCAAGCGCGCCTCCTGCCTAAATTTGAAGTAGCTAGAATCAACCGGATTTGAAGTAACTTTGAATCAACTGGGCCCTCCTGCATCGTTCCTCTTGACGCAGGGTCGCATCATCATCATCTGCATCAAGGGAGATGTTTAATGCTTCGCTCATGGCTTTCACCTAACAACAAATCAACTCGGATTCGTAAAGCCTCATATCATTCAGAACTCCGACAACTGTCCACACTGATACTTCTGCTCTCACTCATGAGTGGTCCAAGCTTCGGCAACGCCCAAACTAAAGAGCAGGAGAAACGAGGAATCGTAGTTCCTCCGGCTCCGAACCCGTCGGCGAGTTCCACTACATCCGGAAATTCCAAAGATAGACCACAGTTGGTTCTTCAGACCGGGCACACGAGTTCAGTAAACGCTGTAGCGTTTAGTCCCGACAATCGCTGGCTCGCCTCAGGTGGTAAAGACAACGTTATTAAGATCTGGGAACTCGCAACCGGGAACATCTTAAGAACTCTCTACGGTCATACAACCAACGTTAATACCCTTGCCGTAAGCCCTGACGGGAAACTGCTCGCCTCCGGCAGTGGCGATATCAATGACCCGAGAGATCTAAGAGCGTCGCTTCGGGGAGGCGTTGTCGGAGCCCAGCCTGACAACACGGTAAGACTCTGGAGTGTTCAGACCGGACAACAGTTGCAAGTATTGCGCGGACACGCGCTGCCGGTAGTCGCTATTGCTTTTAGCGACGACGGCCATTCGCTAACGAGCGTGAGTGGAGACGTGATCAAGGTCTGGGACGTTTCAAACGGTAGCGCGCTGCGCTCACAAGAAACAGAATACGGCAAAACGGGCATAGAGAAACTCGACTCATTTTCCCTTTTTGGTGCCGGACGGGAAGAGAAACAGTCGCAGCAACGCATTAAGAATTTAAGGGAGTCTGCGTCAAAGATCGCTCTGAGTTCGAAGGGTCAGATCGCCGCCGTGGGCCAACCGGAAAAAGCAGTAAAACTTTATGATGTGCTAACTGGCCGCAACCTGCGAGAACTACCACTCAAGGCGACGCCAGAGTCTGAAAACTCCTGCCTTGCATTTAGCATCGACGCTCGACTGGTCGCTTTCGCCAGGACTGCGGAAACAGTAACCGTCCAGGAAACGTCGTCGGGACACGAGCTCTATAGTCTCAACACTGGTCCAAGCAAAAGTCCTCAGCGAGTGCAATTCAGCACTGACGGACGATTCATGATTACCGCCACGGACAACATTGCGGGGGCCACACTCAAGTTGTGGGACGTTACTAACGGACAACTGATACGTGATCTAAGAACGAGCGGTGATCGTCTACTCGCTCCCAGAGTGATCTCTTTCAATCGTGATAGTAGTCAGATTGCCGTCGTCACCTCCGGGTCTAAAACGATCAGGATCATTGAGTCTGCAACCGGTAACGAACTAAGCAAACTGCAAACCGGAACAATGATCGACGCGACACCGGCCGAGCGTGAAGCGTTCATCAAGACCATCGATTCCAAAACCATGTCCACACTTCAGAAACGAGATATCACCACGCCTGAAGAGATCATTGAGGCTGTCGACGCAATGGCGACTTTCGCCAGCGAAAAGCCTCTGGCTGGAGCGGCCATAACCTTCAGCATGGACGGACGCTTTCTGATCTCGAATCATATGCTTTTGAAAAACGTGAAATCGGAAGTGTGGGACACGGGCGCGGGAATGCTGGTGAGTGACAACAATAACGCGTCGCTTGTGAATCGAGGTAAGCCATTCTTTAGTCCGGACGGACGCTTCAGAGCAGCTCCTTTCCTACCGCCGCAGGGACTGCAGAAACCCTCCGTTGGCGGCATGTTCGTTCCGGTGAGCAAAGCCTTCAAAGATGTTTACAAACAGCAAATCGATTTGTATGACGCTAATTCCGACAAACGTTTGCGCGAGTTGAATGGTGGTAAGGCTCCTCAGATGGGGATCGTTCCAGCGGCGGGTTTTAGTTTCGACAGTAAGCTTATTGCGATGACGGGCTTTGAAAAGGAAGTGCGCTCCGTCCTCATTTTCCAGACCGAAACGGGTCAAAGGGTTAATGGTTTTCAGTTAAATGAAGACGAAGTGAGCGGTGCGGTGACAACTCTTTGTGTGACGGCCGACGAACATCTGTTAGCCGCAGTATACGCAACGAAGATTGACATTTTTGAAATCGGATCAGGCAAAGTCATAAGAACCTTGCCAAACTCTGGCCGGATAGTCTCGCTGAGCTTTAGTCCGGATGGACGTTTCCTGGTAGCCCTGGGAGAAAACAATGAAATGTATCTCTGGGATGCTTCGTCGGGCGAAAAACTCGCCACGCTCGTAAATCTCGGCGGCGCTCTCAAAAGTCGCGGGAACGATTGGTTGGTTGTTACTCCCGACGGTTTATTCGACGGCTCACCGGCGGCCTGGAAGCAAATGCTCTGGCAGTTTGGCGGCAACACTTTTGATGTCACACCTGCGGAAACGTTCTTCAACGAGTTTTACTATCCCGGGTTGCTGGCTGAACTGATGGCCGGGAAGAAACCGCGTGCGCCTAAGAACATCTCACAACTGGACCGGCGTCAACCCGAACTAAAATTAATCACTCAGAGTGGACAAAATACAGCGGAACGAAATCTCACCTTGAAGATCGAAGTAACTGAGAAACTTGCTGACAAAGATCACGCCGCCGGGAGTGGCGCTCGTGATGTGCGACTATTCCGTAATGGCTCACTGGTAAAAGTTTGGCGGGGTGATGTGTTGCAAGGACAAACGTCGACAACTCTTGAAGCGAACGTCGCAATCGTCGCCGGAGAGAATCAATTCACTGCTTACGCGTTCAATCATGACAACGTAAAAAGCAAGGACGCTTCGCTGAGTTTGGTGGGCGCGACAAGTCTTAAGCGCGACGGAACTGCTTACGTCCTGGCTATCGGGGTCAATGCTTATGCGAATGAACAATTCAATCTCAAGTATGCGGTGGCGGATGCATCAGCGTTTGGCGAAGAGATGCAACACGCCCAACAGCAGATCGCGACCTACAAGCACATCGAAGTCGCATCCCTGCTCGATGCGCAGGCCACAAAAGCAAACATATTGCTGGCCTTGAAACTGCTCGCCGGCACGGTAGCAGCGCCTCCACCAGACGCACCTGCGGCGCTGCAAAAGCTGAAAGCAGCACAGCCTGAAGACGCGCTCTTCATTTACTTTGCGGGACACGGAAC
>DATFRK010000171.1:0-2810 GCA_035263325.1 Pyrinomonadaceae bacterium
CTCCGCCCTGGCGACAGCCACGACACGGCGGAACGCCGAATCATCGGCGATCTCGACCGTCAGCCTTCTCGCCTCGCTACCCTGTGATGGCGGCCGGCGAGTCCAGAGGATCACGCTGTCAGGATGAGGGTCGCCGGAAGCGACGCCCTGAGGATAAAGATCCCGTCGCTCCCGCCACGAAATATTGGAGTCACGCGTAGACGTCGATCGCCAGGCGAGGGACGCACCAAACGACGCCGCCGTCTCGATAAACTTCCGCCGAGTAATCAGAGACAGGGATTTTTCATATGACTTCATGTGTATACTCTCCGGAGTCAGCCGAGGCGTTGCTGCAGATGACCAAACAGATGAACTCCGAAGATACCAAAGTCATCTTAACGTAACGTGCTGAACACCTGTCTCTACTTTCCTCAACCGTCCGTTTCTTGTCAACCAATCCGACTCACTGTTTTTTCGGTTTTGGCCAATAATTGTAATTTGCCAGGTGTGAGCTCGATTGACGACTGCCCTCACACTATCGGTTACTTGACGCTCCTGATCAGATACGCACCTGCGGCCCATGGACCTCAAGTGCAAATCATCTGCGTGCCATCGTGCGACCAACCAAAATCGAAAATTTAATCAGAATGGAAACCTGTCAATGTCTATCAGCATTAGCAACCTCAGGAGGCTTTCATCGGATGGTCCAGAATTTCCTCTTTCGTCGGATCCCAGTACAATTTCTTGCCCTCACGATATGCACGGGCAGCCATTATTACAGCCACGGAGTGTGCGAATCCGTTCTGGACAGTCGCGTTCGGCTCGCGCCGGCTGCGCAGGCATTCGATCCAGTTCGTCATATGCGAGAGGTCGTTGTCGTTTATGAAGGTTGGCGGAACGGCGTCGCTCTCTGGTAGCGTAATGTATTTCTCAGCACGTTGTTTCATCGGGTTGTTGTCATCCGTGCCCTTCTCTTCAATCCATTTCCAGCGCGGACTCCCCTCGCCGCCAATGTTGACGAGCGTGGCGGCTTTTCCCATGATCCGAGAGAAACTGTCGCTGTCATTACCGAAGCTGGTGGCGTAACTCACCAGGAAGCCTTTGGGATACTCTAGCAGCGTCTGGAAGGTGTCCGGGTTCTCGCGCCCGTCTTTCCAGGCAAAGACCCCACCTGAGGCGACCACGGATTTTGGAAAGTGATCGTCGAGGAAGTAGTGGACCAGATCGATCCCGTGGCTCATCCACTGATCGGCGATGCCGCTGGAAAAATCCCGGTAGAGTCGAAATTCAAAGTGAAGCTGCGGATCGAACGGCCGGTAGGGCTTAGTCATCAGCCACGCGCGCCAATCCGTATCCTGCTCCCGAATTTGGCTGACTTCCGAACGACCGCGCCAGCGGGGGCCGTGATAGTTCCAAACGATCTCGACCTTACTGACCTCCCCGAGCGCGCCGGTTTTGATGAAATCGCGGACAGCGATTTGATAGGCTTCGCTGCGATGTTGCGTGCCGATCTGCACGACGCGGTTGTGTTTGACTACGGTGTCGCGGGCAGCCTTGGCTTCTGCCAGATCATTGGCCATCGGTTTTTCGCAATAACAATCTTTGCCCGCCTCGACCACTAGTTTGAGATGCGTCGCGTGTTGAAAATCGGCGGTCGAGACCAGCACGGCATCTACGTCTTTGAGCGCGAGCAACTCCTCCATGTATTGGAAGGCGCGTGGCGCCCTCCCGTAATCTTTGGTCGCCTGCGCCGCCGCCGCCTCCCGGTTGATTTTCCAGAGATCGCAAACAGCGGTCATCTCCACGTTCTTTTCTTTCAACTTCGCGACAATCCAGTCCAGTTCCTTGCCACGACGTCCCACTCCGATATGGCCGAGCGAGATCCGATCGTTAGCTCCCAAGATACGATTGTAGGAGGAGGAGGTGGCGCTGAATGCGCTCGCGCCAACCATCAAAGTAGTGGCTTGATTAATAAACGATCTACGGTTGATCTTCTTTGAAATTTCCATAAGTGTCTCCAGGAATGTGTTACTGTCGGAATGTTGTGGACGACAGTCTAGCACAACTTGGCGGTTAACACCTTGGCGCGGGCAGCAGCGCGCTTAACAATTGGGATCTTTACATATAACGCTTCTTTGGGTGTTTAGGTGGAGAGGCGTCACAATCAATATCACCCACCGGAATGCCCTGGTTATGTTGTCCTGTCCAACTTTTGGCGCAAGATTCCCAGGAGAAGGCCAGTGAGACACCAATTTGCCGCGAGGTAACCAATTCCAGCAAGCATGTGGACCATCGGAAAACCTGTCCAATTCCACTCCGGGAAGTGTATTTCGGTGCCAGCCACTAGCCCGATGAGTCCGAGGAAGCCGGCGGCACGAAGCGGGGAGCGAATAGGTGTCGCGAGTAGCAGAATTGACAGACCAAGCGCGACTGCAAACTCTATAACGAACTGTCCAGCGAGATGTGAACCAATGTTCTGGAGTCGGTTGGAAAGATCGGGCCGCAGCGAGACGGCAACAAACACCCCCTGGGGCGCCGTATAGATGCCGTTTGCCACTACGTTCGTTCGTATCGTCTCCACAACGATTCGGTCGTCTCTGAATTGCTTGTAGCGCGGAGGAAGGATTGCCGCTGTGAACCAGCCCAGCAAGCTCAGAGTTACCCCGCCTGCGAGCGTTCCAGCAATCAGGAATCGTATACGCATGTTTTGCCTCGATTTATTGGGTTATTGCCAGCTGTCCAGCGCACCATAGCTTAGCGATACTCAAGCTAGTCGTCCAACGCTATCGAGCTGAGCAGCGCGGTTTTGTGTGCCGCCTCCGCTCCGGTGA
>DATFRK010000172.1:0-2870 GCA_035263325.1 Pyrinomonadaceae bacterium
CGATCAGCTGTTTGATCCAATAGGTTTCCGTAGGTTGCGCATAGCGGATTTGGAGCGTACCAAATCCGACGATGCCGATTGCCAGAAACGCCAGCACCCAGTCGAAATCTCGCCAACTGCGTTTGTGAATAATTGCTACCATACAAAGCTGTGTGTGTTTCTTAGCTCTTTGTTTCGTGAACTTTGTACTTAGTGCTTAGTTCTTTGTTTGTGACTTCCAGCTTGAATTACGAAACACTGGAGGCAGCAGGAACAAAGTACAAAGCACAAAGTACAAAGCTCTAAGGAGAAAGGCCTAAGGCCAAATACCCAGGCGCTATTTTTTCGCTATCTGTACTGCTCCGGGTGGTTCCTGATGACGAGTCTTACGATAGTAAACATCGTAGACTCCGCGTATTGCTGGGGCGGCGTGCATATTTCCAAAGCCAGAGTTTTCAATTAACGCGATCATTGAGACCTCGGGTTTGTAGGCGGGTGCGTAACTGACAAACCAGGAGTGGTCTTTGTTCTTGCCGGTGTCTTTGCCGAGGCCCACGACCTGGGCCGTACCTGTCTTGCCGGCGATGTCGAAGCCATCCATGCGGATACCGGCGCCGGTACCGCCAGCATTCACGACGCTCCACATGCCCTCAACTACAAGATGATCCATTTCCGGTGGAATTGAAATTATTTTCGGGTTGGGTCGTGTCGTGTCGAGTGGTTGAAATTGGACCGGGCCCTTGTAGTCAGCAGTGCCGGGGGTGCCGATGGGTCGGATTTCCTTCATCAGATGAGGGACGTAAAGCCGACCATCCATGGACACACTGGCGACTGTTCGGAGTAGGGAAATTGGTGTAATGATGTCGTAAACCTGGCCGAAGGACGAATAGACGGTATCGATGTCTCGCCACTCCGGATCCCGCGGTTGCATCCGCCTTTTGAACTCACGCGACGGAGTCCAGCTGACGACTTCATTGGGGAGATCGATGCCGGTGCGTTTGTTGAGATCAAACTCATCCACCATCGCTACAATGCCATCGATACCCATCTTCAAACCAAGCCGGTAGAAGTAACCGTCACAGGAGTGGGTGATGGCTGTCTTTAGATCGGGTGTGCCGTGATTACCCATGCAGCGCGTGAACTTATTACCAACCTGGATGCCGCCCCCGCAAAGCAGTTTCGAATGGTCCAGGGTAATCGCGCCTTGTTGCAGGCCGGCGACCGACATGGGAATTTTCCAGGTCGAGCCCGGCGGGTAGCGGCTCTGAATTGCGCGATTCAAAAGTGGAGTTTCCGGATCGTTCAGCAGCGCCTTATATTCCGCCCGCCCTTCTTTGGTGTTGATTCTTTGTGAGAAGAGATTGGGATCAAAAGTAGGATACGACGCCAGCGCGAACAGTTCACCGTTGTTGGGGTCCATTACCGCGATCACCCCGCGCTTGGTAACCGAGTTTTGCAGTTGTTCCTCGGCTGCTTTTTGCAGGTCAAGATCGATTGTGCTGACGAGATCGCGTCCGGGTGTAGGGGGCACGGTTTCGAGCTCGTCCTGGATTCGACCCCTACTGTCAACTACTACTTCGCGATATCCATCCTTGCCCCGCAGATAGTCGTCGTAGATCTGTTCAATTCCGCTTTGACCGATGATGTCGCCCGGCTTGAGACCTTTGTCTTTGTACGATTGCTGCTTGAGTTGCTCGGGACTGATCTCGCCAACGTAACCGAGCACGTGGGCCAACATGCCGTTCGCCGGATAGCGACGCTGCGGTTGCTGTTCCACACGCAACTCCGGAAATTCCAGGTTGTGTGCTTCGACCCAGGCGATGTCACCCGGGTTAGCGTCCTGCTTGACCAGGATTGATTCGAAAGCGGCAGTGACCTGCTCAAAGCGCTCGCGCAGAATATCGGGATCGACGCCTAAGCCTTCTGACAAAGGTGGAATCAACGAAGTTAGATTGTTGTTCTTAACATCTTCACGGGAAAGGATGACGTTATAAATAGGACGCGAATCGACGATGACATTACCGTCGCGGTCGAAGATCACTCCGCGAGGGGCGGGAATGGGTAGACGCCGCCGCCGCTGATTCTCAGCAATTTCAGCGTAATGTTCTCCGCGCATAATCTGCAGGACATAAAGCCTCACTGCCAGTAGGCCAAGCATGGCCACCACCAGCACCTGGATAAAACGCAACCGAGCCCGCAGATTTTGGGAAGTGTCTTCGAATTTCATGAGTGAAGGCTTGAGAGGGTTAAACCTATCTAGTCTATCTTATTGCCCCTAACGCCTTGTCCTTTGTACTTAGTGCTTTGTTCCTGGTTTTCGTTGCCGCGTCCCTTTGGCTAGTTTACCGAAGTCGGAAACACAAAGCACTAAGAACTAAGCACAAAGTACAAAGAGTTTACCTTCTTCTTAGCGGTCCGGTCGTCCTTTTGGCCACTCGGCGACGGGTGGCGAACTGGCGGCTCTGGGCGGTCCGCTGGTTGATCACCGAGTCGAGCATGTAGAGGACGATGGTGCCGGCAATCGTGGTGGCTATCAGGCGGTACGACAAAGTTTGCACTAGCGGCACGTTGGGTGGGTATCCCAGCAGGCGGTGCCAGAACACGTAGATGACGGAATCAACCACCGTGGCAGCTGCGAGTACGGGAATTCTCAGCAAGGGGTTTTCCAGGTTAACTCGAGTTGCGGCGAAGTAAATTATGTAGGCGGTAAGGGTCTTAGAAAAGCCGCCGGCGCCGACTAAGCCGCCACTAGCGGCGTCGACAATGAGTCCGGCCAGAGTTCCCACCAACAGTGCCTGCCAGGCGTCGCGCTGCAGCGCTATGTAAACAACGACCACGAGGGGAAAGTCGATATAACTGAGCGGAGGCCAAACAATGCGCAACGAAAGCTG
>DATFRK010000173.1:0-5703 GCA_035263325.1 Pyrinomonadaceae bacterium
CAGTAAAGAGCCATGAGAAACAGCGCCAGCAGGCAAGAATATTTGATCAAGTTTTCCTCCCTCACAGTTTGTCTTCGTCACAAAGCATCGACGACTCCAAAATTCAGTTGCCCCGCAGTTTTATCCGGAGCAGCCGGTAACAATCCGGAGGATCGTAGTCTCTGGCGATGTTTCTCGATGAGAACTTCTGGAGCAAGACAAGACAAGTGTCGATGGACTCGTTGAAGTGGGGTGGCAGCACAACACTCCCGGCGCGGAAGGGCGAAGCCAACAGTAGCGCTTTCGGAACCACTGACTTGATCCCCGAAAACAAGTCGCTGAGTTCAGCAAGTGAGCAAGCTGACTGTATTTGCGGCTTAACGTCCGTCGATAATGCGCTTCAATTGTGTATACGCACTACGGTAGTCCATTTCCGCCTGAAACATCTCGGCCTCTGCCGTGGCGCGCGCCGCTGTGTTATTCAGCGAAATTTCCTGATAGCTGACGGCTAACCGCCGAGTCAGGTCGCGGATCTTCCGAGTGCGTTCCAGATCCATGAAGGCCTTCTGCACGCCTGCAGCGACCTTCGCCTGGACCAACGCGACGTTGGCCTCGGCCATTGAGACCTGCGTATTGCGTTCGCTCACCGTTCTTTCACGCTTCCCGAAATCGAATATCGTGTATGTAGCTGTGAAGCCGATGAACGAGAAATCCTGTGGAAGCAACGGTAGTACTGGCTGCGGTTGGTTGATGTAACCGCCCACGATGGTAACAGCAGGGACGTATTCCAGCTTGGCCAATTTCGACGCAGCCTTGGCTTTGACGACTGTTTCTTTGGCTTCAATAATTTCAGGACTATTAGCCACAGCCTGCTGAGTGGCTTGCGGCAGGGAGACCGTTTCAGTCACGGGTTCGGGCGGAAGCAGCACGAGTTTCGTGTCAGGGGTGAAGCCGATCAGCGCATTTAAGGAGTGTGTCAGCTCGGTCACTTCATTATCTGCGGTCGCCAGTTCTTTGCTTGCTTCGAGAAGGGCGGTCTTATGTTCCATCATGTTTCCTGCAGGCATTGCTATCGTGCTTGCCAGTTGAGACCCGCTCTCCAGCATTTTGACTTTCGTCTCGGCAACAGTCTGTTGTCGTTGAGCAATTAACAAAGCGAAGTAGGCGTGCTCGACGTTCATCGCAATTTGGGACGTCATTCCAGCCGCCTTTGCTTTTGCGATCTCCTCGTCAGCCCTGGCGACATTGACGGCCTGGCGAACCTGAAGCAACTGTGTAACAGGCTGGATCACGGTGAGGAGAACGGCCGTTTCATCCTTTCCAAACAGTGGAAGCTCGGCATCGCGGCGGAACAGTTGAATCTGTTGTCCCAGGAATTTGTTGTAGTGCAGGTTCAAGAATGAAGCGTCGACCTTTGGGAAATAGTCTGCTTGTACAGCCTGGCGGTGATATTTCGCCGCATCGATAGTGAGACGCGCAAGATTCTTCATGGCAGATGCGGCAGCTTGCGCCTGAGCATCGTCCAGCGTGATGAGCCGAACGCCCGGAGCCGTATCTTGTGCCCGAGCCTCAGTGACCAATAGCAAACCGGCAAAGGCAATGAAGCAAAGCATCCGAACGATCATGGTGTTCTTCAGCATATTGTCCTTCTGTAGATTTAAAATTCAGAGTCATCCAGGTTTCGGCGGTGCTAAGACTGACCGCGCGCCTCGTCGGCATTGACTTTCGCCATGGCACGCGGCAATCCAAAATCGGATAACAAGCGCAGCACCCAACACGATAGTGGTTAGTGGTGGGTGCTTGCCTTCATGCTGGCAGTCTGGTTCCCCTGTACGTGGGCGTAGAGTTCAAGTTCTCGCAGCGTGAGTGACGACGCCTTCGTCGTGCGGTTTCATAGCCGTACTTTCATCGCTCGTACTCGCCCGCTTTTGTTGGGCCAGGCTTCATCACCGTAAAAATACGGTTATTGGGGCTGTCTGAAATAAAGGTTGAGTGTGGCTCCAAGCATGTTCACGGGATTCTGGCTGCAGCTAGTACAGTTCTGATGAAGCAGATAGGTGTCTAACATCAGACGCTTCTTGTAAGGGAACTGCATGCCAAACCCATACTGGCTCTGATTCCACGAATGGTGGTTGCGATCATAGTAGATCTCACCTGACGCGTAGGGTGTGAACCTGAACGTGCCTGCCTGGAGGCGATCGCTGATCACAATCTTTTTCCTGTAGCGGAAGTCATATGCTCCATTGACCCAACGAAACTCAGTTCGGTTCCGATCGCTCAGCAGCACACCCGCCAAGAGAACGCGAGGCGTCACTTGGGCGATGATCCTATTTTCGATTTTTTTGCTGCCGTTCTGAACCGTGTGCAGGTATTCATAACCAGCCCCGAATACAAGGTAGTGTTCGTTGTTTTGGTCGATGTCAGGTCGATGCGGTTTCAGGATCGGCTTCATGCGACGATTGAGTATGGCGCCACCCCTCCACCTCTGAAAGGAGAAGTTCCACCCGTGCTGGAGCTCCCCCAGGTTTCGATTCCGGTCTGCCGAGGTACTAATTCGATTGAAGCTGTCACCTTTGGCCTGTCCTCCCAGCCCGTGTGCGGAGTTTGTCCGCCCGCTCCATTCAAAGAGCGAAGAGCGGACAAAATAAAGACACTGGCCACTGTCTTTATTCTCATGAACGTTCCGTACTCGTGGGTGACGTGCGCTTAGCTGCCGTTTTGTCCTATTCAACCTGTCCGAAAACCTCTTGTGGTGGCGCATAGTTGATTACGGCGGGAGGCCCAGGCGCCCATATTCCGTTGACTCTGGGGGCATTCACCAAAACAACAAATTGGCTTGGAGCCTCCACAAGGCAATCAGGTTCTGCGCTAACGAACATGCCAAACGAAGCCAAGGTCGTAGAAGTCTGCAGCTCGCTTCCGTCTCCATGCAAAACGAACTCGCCGGCATTCTCAAGTTTGCCGTCGGGAGATATCAACCAGAGGACATAGGTATTGAGGGCAGCGTCGAAAGATTGGGCCGGCGGTAGGTCGTCCACTCGCGCGTGAATGACAGTTGTTGCAGATTCGCGCGCGATCCCGACTGTGCCTTTAGCCCTCGGCATCCGCCGCGTGGACCAGAGCTTGACAAACCCTCTAAAACCCGGAAATGAAAATGTCGTCACCTGAAAAACGTGATCGACAGCCTGCGAAACTGATGGGTTATCCTGGCTAACAGCCGGACTCAGCCACATCACCAACAAGAGTGCCGTTGACAGTTTCATACGCATCCCCTAACACAGGTGATGCAAACAACTATCCAAACCGCACGAGACAGAAACCGCAGCAACTTACATTGAAGTAAATAACCAAACCGAGGAATTGCTCACGTGAGGACGACCAATGAACCCTGCTGGGTCCGAGGATGACGACGTCCCTCCGCCTGACGGATTTATCAGTCAATAAGTCTCAACGAGTATTGCAGCACGAGGTTGGGAAGTGAGCGGGTTCTCGACAGCACATCCGAATCCGGAATTGATCGCTTAGCGCGCTGAACCTCTGCCGATTATGGTGCGTTTATACCGTCTATTCTTATCGCCGACGATGCGCACACCCGGCTTTGTCACACGAACTTCGATATTTCGCCAGGTTGCGTTGTCGACTGCTTTGTTTGGGTAATAACCTATCGTGTAGGCTTGGCGTAACTCGGTAAGGAACATCTCAGAAATCCAGCTTGCGTCGTAATGTCGTCCTGTATAAAGGCGAACAAGGCGACCACCACCAGCGTCGGTCAATTTGCCCAACATGTAGTCGTAGATGTGATACTTGGCGCGTCCGCGGGGCGGGTTGTTATCGTCATCGTCGATGCCGATGGCGTAGAGAAGGACATGAGAACGTCTCAGTAGGTCTTGAGCTTGATCAGCGCTCATCTTGCTCTTTGTATCGAACCCATCGGTTACCAACAGCAAAATCTGTTTCTGATTTTTCGCCGTTTGCATTTCATGCAAACCTACGGAGATGGCATCGTACACGGCAGTTTCGCCTTTGGCGTGGATGTCGCCTAACGAACGTTGAATTTCTTCCGGACTGCTTGTGAATTTTTGTCTTACGTCGACGTGCGAATTGAACATGACAACGAACATTTCGTCATCGGCGGTCAAAGTCGAAGCAATCTCGCGCAGTGTCTGAAGGCCCTGACGCAGCTTGTCTTGCAGGCTGCCACTGATATCCAGCAGAACTCCGAGGCTGATGGGAACACGGGAATCATGAGAGAAGAAAGAAATCTTTTGTTCCTGACCATCTTCGAGCACTTGAAAGTCTTCAGCAGTTAGGGCTTGCACGGATCTACCCGACTCATCGATCACCGTCGCAGTGACGTTAACAAGTTCCACGTCAACAGATAAGACTTCGCGACGGTCTTGTGTAACTAAAGCCTGAGGCCGAAGCAGAAGCATAGCGCTCATGCAAAGCAAGCCGAGCGGCATGGTCAAGCTAATGCAACTCTATTGCCGAGACTCGCCTCACAGACCGCCTCAACAATCAAGCGATAACCAGAAAACAAAACGTCAGCTCTGGGTAGTTCTCTCGGTTGTCGGCTAAATGCCTCGACCATAGCCTTCAAGAACGAAGTTCACTCGGCAGGGACCCGACAGGCTGTGACTATTAGAGAAGTGGAGTTGAAAATACTGTGAAGTACATCAAAAAGTTTTCATGGATTGGCATCGCGCTATTAGCTTTGGTGCCCTATGCAGCAAGACCCTCTGCAGTGCGACAACAACCGCAGCAACAGAAGAGGCCCAACATCCTTTTCATCATGGGCGACGACATTGGGTGGATGCAGGTGGGCGTCTACCATCGTGGCCTCGGCCTCGGGGAAACACCCAATATCGACCGACTCGCGCACGAGGGCGGAATGTTTACGACGTACTATGCCATGCAAAGCTGCACGTCCGGGCGCAATGCTTTTATCACCGGAATGTATCCGTTGCGAACAGGCATGATCCCTCCGCAGCTTCCCGGTAGTCCCTCCTATTTGCGGCCGGGTACGCCGACAATCGCCAAGGTCATGCACGATCTGGGGTACAACACAGGCCAGTTCGGGAAGAACCACCTCGGTGACCATACCGAGGCCCTGCCGACCGCGCATGGCTTCCAAGAATACTGGGGCTACCTGTACCACCTCGATGCCATGCAACAGGTGAGTTTCCCAGACATCAACAGAACAGCAACCACGCAGACTGTCGCGCCGCCGTGCAAAAACACGTTGATCCCCGGTGTCCCTGAGGTTCCCGGCGCGGTGGATCCCAAGACGACGACTTGCTTGACGCCGCCGCGGCCGGTTCTATCGTGCAAGTCAATCGACGGGACGGCGAAGCACCAGACTTGCAAGGACGAGGGACCGTTAACCCTGGATCGGTCGAGAACCGTGGACGAAGAGATCTCGACAAAGGTCATCGACTTCCTAGACCGCAATGATCCCAAAAAGACGAACAGGCCGTTCTTCGTCTGGTACAACCCGGCGCGGATGCACGTAACGACGGTGCTGCCGCCCAAGTATGAGGCCATGCTGGGCGAGAAGGGCGGTAAGGATTGGGGCATCAACGAAGCCGGCATGAAACAGTTGGACGACAACATCGGCTATGTCCTCAGGAAGCTCGAGGACATGGGTGAACTCGACAACACAATCATAGTCTTCACCACAGATAACGGCGCCGAATCGATCTCCTTCCCTGACGGCGGCATGAC
>DATFRK010000174.1:0-5020 GCA_035263325.1 Pyrinomonadaceae bacterium
GTTCGTCGCCCCATCGGGCAGTTTGCAGGGCAGCCCGTGGGGCGATGTCGTTTTTATACGCCGACAGTCCTACCGAATATAAATCGGGTTTGAAATAATCCACGGTTGTTCACCTACCGGCTTACCAAGCTGAGGTAAGTACACCTCCACGCGATAGACACCTGGCTCAGATACCGCCATCGTCTTGACGTCTATCCCTGCTTCATCGGCAATACTGTGACCGTTGCGAAATACCACGATCCGACTGGGTACCGGAGTGGTGGCCTGCAGTGTCGTTCCAGGTCGCAGACTGACCTCGTCGCCCTGGGTCCTTTGTCCTTCCTCGCTCTTTGCAGTAAAGGTAAACCCGGTGCTGTCACCGAAAAGATCGAAGCCTACAAAGCAATGCCCCAACTTTAGCGCCTGGAACAAAGCAGCCTCGTCCAGTGCTGTCCCAGGTGGAAGCAGAACGTGAAGTCGGACCAACTGGAAACTAACTTCATAAGGATCGACCTTCACCCCGAGCAGCGTCTTTCCAGTACTGTCATTTAGACTCAACCCGACGTTGGCGTGAGCGTCGTTGCCGGCGGTGGCGGTCAATCGTCGTCGCGTTAGTGCCTCGTCCCACCGGCTCAGACTCGCTGACGGTCTCCGGTAATAGTTCGCAAACATTAGAGCCGGGTAACGACTGTGCGACCAGGTAAAGTCGAAGAAAGCAAGCACCGGATTAACGTGACGAGTCGCGCTGTAGACGTTGAAAACTTCCACCCCCGTGAAGCTCGGTGAGTCCCAACTCTTAAACTCTTCCGGATAAGCAACGACTGCGAACGCGCCACTGCTTTCAATCTGCTTACCAACCTCGTCTGTGGAAGTGTGACTCACGCCTCCCAGCGAAGCATTCCCGGGAAGCGCAAGCAGACGATCACCGTTAACCGTACTTACTTCATTCCCATTCACGAAGAGCACTCCACCATGCAGGCCTTTCAGCGTCATAGCCGAGGTATCGAAATCTTTTTCGGCGTGCTCAGTCATGATCACGAACTGCAGTCCATTTGCCTGGGCGGCGGTGATGATATCTGCGAAGGTACCATTGCTATGTCCACCCAAGAATGAGTGCACATGAACGACCCCTTTGTAGTCCGCAAAATTACTACTGCCGTCCACGATTCTGCGCTTGGAGTTGAGTTGCTGAATCGCTGCCTCGAGACGACCGAGTCTGAAGCGACGGTACACGAACGGTAGTTGGGAGAGCACAATGACGATAAGCAGTCCGAGTAAGAACTTTGTGACGCGCTTCATTGTGGCCAAGAAGAGATGATCTGAGACGAGTGCGGGTATCTAAGTTATGAAATCAACTGAGGCGACGTGGTCGCTGATAGTGCGCCCAAACTCCGCCACCTTAACGTGCTCGGGATGGTTCGTATAGGCGTCAAGTCCGGCGCGATCAACGAAGGTGGCGACCAACCCCGTGTTATAGGAACGGGGCAAATGAAGCATATCGAAGCCGACCGAAAGGCTCTGTACTTCAGGGATGATCGCCTGCAAACTGGTGAGCAGGGCTACATGTTCTGCCCGAGTTTCGTTGTCAACATCGGCGCGATACTTCCAAACAACAAGATGTGTCAGCATTGGTCCATTTATCCATTGTAGGGCGGTGTGGTCTGTAGCCGCCCTCGTTTGTCTTTTAACGTGAGTCGTCATTGGATGACGCCCCACTTCATAAGTGATTAGAGTTCGCCGCGGGCTGTTTTCAGATCTTTGATCAGATCTTTAATGGCATCACCGGCCCACTGAATCTTCCGCGACTTCCAAACTACTCCCAAGCCCATTTTTGCGTCAGCATTCTGCTTGATGATAACGATCAACTCTCCGTAAGGATAACTTTCCTGATCTTCACCGTGTGTATCTAACACACTTGTACGCAAGACCAACAATAACACGCTGCGCTTACCATTAAGCTGCGTCAAGCCTGCGGTTCCGGAAGTAGTGCCAGGGTTAGGCTCGGCCTGTTGGTTGGAAGCTCCGAACGCGGAGCAGCAAACCAGCGAAAGTGCCAATGCAGCACCAAGGTGCCGACCATTTCTGAAGTAAGTCACGCAGCTCTTGCATGCACTCATTCAAGGTGCATCCCCGTACTTGATTACTTAATCTTTAGCGGCATCGCCGGGTCTTTTACTTTCAGACGGATCGTAAGGTTATGCTGCGAAGCGTTCTGAGTTCGAAACGACGACAGCACGAACCTCTTAAAGCCAGCTTTCTCTACCGAAATACGGTAATCGTCAGGCGGCAGCTCAACTTGAAAATTGCCCTGGTCGTTTGTCTCCACTTCACGACGCAAGTGAGCGCTTTCTAACATCACTCTAGCACCTACTATTCGGGCATTGTTCGTGTCTTCTACAGTGCCCTGGATACTGCTTGCCTGGCCACGCTGGGCCTTAGCCCCGGTCGAGATAAAAACAGGCAAGGCAAAGACAGCGACCCAGACGATTAACAGATTTCTGGTTGTCATTTTCTTATTTCCCTTCGCTGAACTACACATCTAGTCGCTCCTCGTAAGCCACTACTTCACCAAACTCCAGGTACCGTTTCAGCACCCGCAAATACATAGCCCAACAGTAGCAGGAGATTCGGTAGTGCTCATTTCCCTCAGGCCAACCAAGGTGATGAAAGCTGACGTCGGTAACCCCGTCCTTCTCAGTCAAAGCAAAACCTACGCGTGTGTTCTGCCAGTCTCCATCAGATTGGATAAGCTCTAATTCAAAACTTGTATCTGGCACACACCTGCTGACCCTGGCGCGCCATTCGTAGCCGGGTCCAAAACCGAGTTGATACTCAGAACCTTCAAGCGGTTCTCCAGCAGCGGTCTTGGTCCACCACGAGTCGAGACCTTCCGGGGTAGATACTGCCTCGAAAACCGATCGTTGCGAAGCTTTGATGGGAAAGTGATGAAATATGTCCGCCACGTAGGGGTACCTCCTTTACTGGCGCCAGTCAGATAGTCCGTCGATTGCGCAATACTTTATCGAGTTTGTATTGAGGCCTACAACGCCCTGAGCGCAACGGACAGCAACGTCAGGCAGAATTTGTGACGAGTCGAAAAGCTATTAGTCCGCAGATAAGGTGAATCGCAGCTAACAAGAGGGCCGTGCGGAGCATCGACTTTCTTTCCCCGGCACGCGCAACCAGGATGGCATAGAGCGGAAATTGCAGTGCTGCCAGGGCACCGCCAACTGTCTCCCATCTCATGGCCCAGGCGATGGCTGCGTAGGGAAAGATGATGGCAATTGGCAGCGAGCAATGACAGGCACCGCTGGCCATGGCGGCGGCGATAAAGAACAACACCGCCAACAAGATCCCGACTGCGATCGTGAGCAATATTCTCTTCATTGTTCTATGCGATCAAACGGCTTACGAATCCAGCTCGGCGCGGAAATTGTGCGCATGTCTTCAGCGACGTCGTCGTAACTGCGCTGCAAATTGTCGATCATCTGTTTTTACCTCGCATGAATCCGGTGAAATGGATGATTATTACTGACTTTGTGCAATATTCACCACCCAGGATGCGATGAGGGGCGCAAAGCCACTGCCTCTCACCAGCGGCCGCAAAATCTTGACCCCGTTCGACCCGTTCAGCGAGAATGACTTTCGAACCAGAATTACGGACCACGGGGGGTTAACAAGTTCTTTCAGATCGTCCGCATAGGGGAATATCAATGAAACGCTGGTGTCTTGCGTCGCTGATTCTGCTTTCAGTTGGCGCCCTCATTCTTTGGACTGGAACCTCTACCCCAAGCGCAACCACACTCACAGAAACCGCGAAGCCACCACAAAATGAAATGACTGTGCACGTGACGCCCTGGGGTCCGACTCAGGAGATGATGGATACAGCCAAAGCAAAGCTGGTGAACCATCCGGAGATGCGTCGCTTTCTCAGGCTTTCTCGTAATCGACTAGTGTCTTTTGAACTTATCCAGGAGGTGGACAAAGGATCCACGGAGGAAACTCCACCCAGGCGATTTCGCGGGACGTTTTACGATTACACCAACAACCAGACCCTGATCGCGGAAGGAAGTTTTGATCGTCCTGACACGATTGCGGTAAATGTCGTGACTACGCAGCCGTTACCGAGTCCCGAGGAATTTGATGACGCGGTGGCCATCGTGCGATCCGATACTAAACTTGGCCCAGCGTTGAGTGACGGGCGACTGCAGGTCTACCGGCCGATGCCTCCATTGTATATTCCAGCAAGTTCCAAAGGCCGCGTCGATCGCGCGGTCAACGTTGGGCTGATGGCCAAGGACTCATCTGAGAAGAGTCTTGAGTTCAACAACGAAGTCGTGGCCGTGAACCTTTCACGGGGAGCGGTAATCAGATTTCCTGAAGGAGCGCCGCCGACTTCCAAAGCGGGGCCAAACGCGACCTGTGGACCAGGCTCAGGTGGGAGCACCTCAGGACGTGGGGTTGCGGGACAGTTTAACTTCACCATCAATGCGCAGGATGGCACCGAGTTATGGAGCTTCCTGGCGATCCGACCTTCAGCCTCTTCAGGCGCCGACGCTTCCGGCATCGAGTTACGCAGCGTGAAGTTCAAAGGCCATACCGTTTTGAAGCAGGCCAATGTTCCAATCCTGAACGTCTCCTACGACAACAACACGTGCGGACCTTTTCGGGATTGGGAATATAGTGAAAGTGATTTCGACGCCGACCCAGCAGCGGGAGTAAATGTTGCCCCTGGCGTTCGTTCCTGCTCGGTGGCTGCAACTACCCAACTGGACACCGGTATCGACACCGGGAATCACGAGGGCATTGCTTACTACAAATCAGGTGACGCGGTAGTTCTCGTTAGTGAAATGTCAGCGGGATGGTATCGCTATATTTCCGAGTGGAGCTTTCACGAGGACGGTAGAATCAGCCCGCGTTTCGGCATGGGCGCGACAGCGAACAGTTGTACCTGCAATGGTCACGTCCATCATGCGTACTGGCGCCTCGATTTTGATATAGACGGCAACACTCCCAATCGCATCACTGAAGGCGATGGGCG
>DATFRK010000175.1:0-6931 GCA_035263325.1 Pyrinomonadaceae bacterium
CGGCTGCTGGAATCGCCGGGAGGGTGACCACATTCAATGGCGTTCAAGGGGTCGATGGGATAACGATCACGTTGTCCGGATCTCAATCTGCAACCACGACCACTGCCAACGGTGGCTTCTATGCGTTCACGCCTTTAACGCGCCACGGAAATTACACAGTGACGCCTTCAGGAGGTACGAACAACAATTTCAGTCCGACCAGTCGCACCTATAACGATCTCAACAGTGCAGTGACCGACGCCAACTTTGCGGCGGTTGAGAATCTAAGCTGCTCGTCAATCGGAGCTCCAATAACCGGCGATATCTCCGCCGGAGATACTACCCAGGTGAACCGTCTCCTTAGAGATGGGAACGCAAGTAGTTGTGGTACGAACAAGACGTTCCCTGGCGAGAGTGCGGCAGCGACCATCCGCTACGACACCTATACCTTCACCAACTCGAGTCCAAATCCGGACTGCGTGAAGGTTACGATCTCAGCGAACTTTGCCGCGCACAGCATTGCCTATCTCAATACCTACGATCCGGCAAATAAAGGGACGAATTACCTGGCCGATCTGGGAATTGCTTATGGAGGCAATAACAACCCGGCGTCCTATTTTGTGAACGTTCCCGCTGGCGCAACCTACGTCATCGTAGTCACCGAGACTGCGGTTGGCGTGGGAGGGAATTACAGCCTGGCTTTGTGCAGCAGTTCCGCGCAGCCGGCGACACCAGCGCCCGCGGCCCAACCAGGTCAAGTGCTCATCACTGAGTTTCGCCAGTCAGTCGGTTCTACCGCGTCAAGCAACGAATACGTTGAGTTCTATAACAACACCGAAGGACCTATCAGCATCGGTGGTTATGGTCTGGCAATCTTCAACGCAGCTTTCGGCGGCGATGTGGTACTCGGCTTCCCGGCAAACGTGGTAATTCCTCGTCGCGGCCACCTGTTGGTAGCCAATGTCGCGGCTGGGGGCTACAGTCTCGGTGGGTACGCGACACCGGATCTGAGTCATGCGAACGCGAACTTGATGCCTGACAATCAAGGCTTTGGCTTGATCGATGCATCGCGCAGTGTCCTGATCGACTCAGTGGGCTTTAACAATATCAGCGGCAACGCCACGCTTCCCTACATCCGCGGGAATGGCTTGCTGCCGACTACCGGGAATCGCCCCAACGTGGAGCACGCCTGGATCAGGAGAATAAACAACCTGACTACTTACCCGCAGAATACCGATAACAACCTGGCTGACTTCCAGGTGGTATCAGTAACCGGCCAAGTCTTTACTGGTCCCGTCAATATTCAATCAATTCTGGGCGCTCCAAATCCTGAAGGCCTAACCAGTCCGGTCGAGCGTAGCGCGCTATCCTTCGTCGGCCTGGTAGATCCAGGGGCACCGCCGTCGGGTGGTGAGAACCGAGTGCGGTTCGCGACCTGCGACCTGCCGAATGGTCCTCCCTGTCCATTGGATCCGACGACCTCGCAGTTTGGGTATCTGAGCTTCCGGCGCAAGATCACTAATAACTCCGGGGGCCCGGTAACCAAGTTGCGCTTCAAGGTAATGGATCTCACTACGTTGGGTAGCCCGGGCAGTGGTCCAACGCAATCTGATGTTCGCCTGCTCACGTCGGCTAATATCAGCGTGATGATCAATGGCGTGCCGACGCAAATCCTGGGAACCACTCTGGACTCACCCCCGGTGCAGGCTCTGGGGGGTGGTGTCAATTCCACCTTAAGTGCGGGAACGATCACGTTGGCCACGCCGATACCAAACGGAGCCTCGGCGAACGTTCAGTTCATGCTTGGGGTGCAACAGGGAGGAGGTTTCCGCTTCTGGGTTTCGATTGATGCGTTGCCGTAAGTCAAGACTGATCAATCGAGCCTGAGCAAATCAAGCAAGGGTGCGCAGTAAGTGCGCACCCTTGTTTTACGTCAGCCTTCAACCGGGTGGAGCTTCAATTTCAACCTGGTCCGGCACTCAGAATTCTTTCTTGCAGATACCACCGTTTCCGTCAACGTACCACCGACGGAAGCCGGATGGTGTCTGATTTTTTGACTATGAGACCTTCACCGTGAAAAGAGAATCCAGACCGCGCTACCGGTAAACCGTTTCGACGGTTCTACTTCCTAGCATCACCGGATCTTGCGACTGCTAAACCATTAAGGCTGAAGGGCCCTGAAGAGGGACGCAAATCCGCCTCATTACTTGAAAAGTTGCCCGGTTCTTCATCGTTGCGTCCGCCGAAATTTTGCAGCATTTCCAGCCCTGATCGGTACATCTGTTTATCAATTGAGAGACTTGCTTTCCTCGCTGAGTCGGCGTTAACATGCGGGCATCATAGTTAAGAGAGTGCGGCTTTTTCCTTAACCTTCATAAAAGTTTCTGGCCGGAGGTTCAAAATGAAAAGCCTGAAAGATATAGTGGCCATACTCGTGGGTGTAGTAGCGGCCATCGGCGCGATCTTTTACTTCTATAAGTTTGTGACCTTTACCGACCCCGCGGGCGGTCACAGTTTTGGTTGGTTGGCGCTGGGATTAGCGGCCATAGCGTTTGTGTGTGGCCTGATCTATTTTCTGGGACACGTCAACAAGGAAGAGGAGATCCACATCACTCAATAGGAAGGCTCGGGCCGTCCGGGAGAGCCCCAGGCAGAAAGCTTTGTTCCCCAGCTTTCCACCTAGTCGTGCTTGGTTACGACACCAGCCTTAAAACGCCGTTTGTGCACAACCGAGCGGCTCATGTGCGCAGACGGCGCTTGTTTTTTGATCCTGAGAAAAGGCCCTAAAGGAGAAACTACCGTCAAATGTTCCCACTGCTGATGTTGTTTCAAGAGCTTCGCGCGAACAGGCCTGCCTATTTTTTCATTGTTACTTTGCTGTTGTTGGTTGCGGGAGGGGTGGGGTGGCTAATTGCCGCAGTCCTGGGTTTCGCCAGGGCACCCGCTTTCGGGCCATCGGCGCGGTGGTTCTCTTACGCCGCCGTTTGCCTGATCATTTACCACCTGCACTTTATTCTATTCGGAGTATTTGTGTTCATGGGCACGACCCAAAACTCAGTTGATATGACGACTGCCATGGGTGTCGGAGCCTTCTTTAACTTGTTTGTCGTACTGGGCGCCATCTGTGCGATCATGGGTTTCATCCGATTAACTAGTCCACGTTAGTTTGTTTCTCGCCCCCGAATTGAATTCCTTCCTTGATGAATAAGAAATCGTTAGTGATTGCCGCGCTTGGCTTAGTTGTAGGCGCGGCGATCCTCTTTTATCTAACCGGAAAATCTGACAGCAACAACGCGGCCACGAAGTTTGTGCAACGGCGGGGGAGTCGCTTTGTCATTGAAGGCAGACCGTTTCGTTTCGTTGGCGCAAACGTGTCGGTGATGTATCGCGACGAAGACCGCCAGCGAATGCCCGAAACACTTCAGCGGGCAGCGCAGGCAGGCATCAAGGTCGTTCGCGTTTGGGCGTTTGGTGAAGGTGGTCCGAATGATGTGAAGCCGATAGCGGATTTTGCTGACTGGCCACGCACTCACTCGTTACGCTTCACGCCGGACGATTGGAATGAAGAAGAATTTGTGCATTTGGACCATGTGCTCGCGGAAGCGGCAAAGAACAAGCTGCGCGTGCAGTTTTGTCTGACTAACTGGTGGCGCGATACAGGTGGCGTGACTCAATACTTGCGCTGGGCCGGCATCAACGGCGCCGACGATGACAAACTTCCGTTTGGCATCAACAAAGAGCGCGCCATGCTCTTTTATTCGAATCCGGAGACTCGCCGTCTTTATCGTCAGCATTTGCAGAAAGTAGTCAGCCGGCGCAACACGGTAACTGGGATTGCTTATCGTGATGATCCAACGATCCTCGGTTGGGAGTTGATGAATGAAGCCCAGGCAATAACCGGTCATTGGGCTGAACGCCGCGCCTGGATCGTCGAGATGAGTGCGTATTTGAAATCACTTGACCCCAATCACCTGATTACTCCCGGTGACTGGGGCTATCGTACCGCGGCGGAGCGACGCGAATGGTTGGCTGACCACAATATACCGACCGTAGACTTTTGCGACGTTCACCTTTACCCGCGCGACGATCACGACAGTTTTGTTGATTCACCCAGGGCCTTGCAGGAGTTTATTGATAATCGAGCGGCCGCTGGTTTCAGTCTCAATAGGCCGCTCGTTTTTGGTGAATTTGGCATGGGCGTGGACGGTCACAATGGCTACTCCCAGGCTGAATGGTTCAACGCCTTCCTCACGGGAAATCTGCGGGCAGGTAACGCCGGGGCGATGTTTTGGATTTTGACTCCTGATCCGAGGCGCGGTTATGGCGTGACGTACGCGACTGAGAGAGACAATAAATTGTTGAGTCTAGTGGCTGATGCTGCGAGTGATTATGATCTGCTGCAAGCTGCCGAGCCGCCGCAGAGCTTACAAGAACCCGAACGTCATTTGATTCCGCGCCAGTTTGCCTGGTCCCGTCCTGCCGGTGATGTTGCCGCTCAGCCTCAATTAATTGTGAAAGATGACAAGACGTTGCTTTACCGGTTTAAGCCGCAGATGGCGTCAGCGCAACGCTTCGAAAAGGTCGGCGGCGGACCGGGCTACATCTGGGGAGCTGGCTCGGGCTTTTTGGAGTACCTCATACCCGCTCGGGAAGATCGCCGGCGTGTGAGTGAGTTAGTGGTTCGAGCACACATCCAACCAGTGTTACCGGTTGATGTGTCTCCGTCGTACATCAGCACCCGAGTGACCTTGTTTGTTAATGGGTGGAATTGTGGCGCACGCTTGATACCGGTTGAACCAGCTGGTGAGCCACTCATTCAAGAGTGGCACATGACTGGCTGGCTGTTGCGCTTGCGCGCCATGCGTGGCTTGCCACTTTCGCTTCGCTTTGCGGTTGAACCAAAGTCAGACTGGTTGTACGGAGTCAATATTTCAAACTGGCCAGAAGGGTACGACGCGAAAGATGCTAAGCCGGTCGAAGTGGAGTTGCGCCACTGATCAATTGAATAGGATCTATTCGACGTATAGGACCTATTTCAGCCCAACCCTTGACTTCCCTCATTTTCCCTTAGCGGGCCTGCTTCGGTTGTGATTGCAACTGTTGTGCGGCTGGCTTGATGAGTGAAAGGATGTGCTCGTTCACCTGGAATAAGTCAGCTGAGGGAGTATTGCCGAGATAGGCTTTATAGTCGGGGGTGGCGGAGTGCGCCAACATTGTTAACAGGGTGTCGTTGCTGAAGTACCTACGGCCGCGGGCGGCGATCAGGAAATCACCGGTGGTCAATTGTTGCAGCGCATCCGCATCCGACAACGACACGGCAATCAGATCCGGTCGCTTGTTACGTTGAGCGTAATAAGAAACGAGGAGAGGACTTTCACTTGCGACCCTCGCTCCCGGCCGGGCTCTACGCGATACCTCATTCATCAGATCCCGCATACTGGCGTCGTAAAACTCATCGTGGGGGAAATAGTAACCCGCCCAGTTCATGCCCCCACCAAGAATGTTTGTATAGAGGCGGAAATGTGGTCCAGCCTGAACAGAAGTGACCACCGAGGCAATGATTACCACTACTGCCAGCGCAGCGGGAACGTAGTGCTTAACACTTTCGTTGTGCGCGACGCGCGCGAGTTTTTCCGCCAACCAGCGTCCCAGGAATTGAATGCCGATAGCCGAAGTGATTAGTACTGGAGGTAAGGCAGTGGTGTAGTAGCGAGTGAATTTCCCGCCGACAAAACTAAACGAAGCGAACCAAAAGTAGAGCCAGAGCAAAACAAAGTAGCGACCGTCACCCGACTTACGGCGGAACAACAACGGTAAGCCAACAACAAACCCGGCGATCACCAGTACCGGGAGTTTGACCCAGGTGTAGATCGCATAAAAGGTGAGTGGCGTACCCTTGAGCCAGTCGTCGAAATGGTGGGTGTAGAGCCTATTCATGAACTCATACCCGTCATGACTGATTCGCTTACTACCAGCAAAGAGACCCATCTCGCGCCAGGTATCGGGAAGCAAGATGGTGGGACTCAAGATTAAAAAGACCAGGCCCATGATGAAGAAAAAGGTAAGCATCCTTTTCTTGCCCAGGCGCCAACGCGTTTCTGGTAGCGCTTGAAACATCCAGTAGTACGAGACGCTGATGGCCAGCAGATGCGGCACGTACTTCGAAGCGACCATGGCCCCGAAAGCAGCCGCTGTGGCCCAATAGTACGGCGTGGGGTTCCGCAGATTGTTTTCAGCCACACGTTGTCCGCGCAGCCAGAAAACATTCGCCAGCAAAAAGAAAAAGAGTAAGAACGTATCTTCCTTGGCAATGCGGTTGAAGGCGATCGCATTCGGATCGAAAGCCCACAGGGCGGCCGCAATTAAAGCTACCTCTGCACCGAACAGCTCAGCAGTCACCAGGTAAATAAGCAGGGCTGTCAAAGCGCCCAGGATTACCCCCGGCAGCCTCAAGGCAGTTTCCGGCTGGATTGATTCAGCGGGGTGATTGGTAACAAACGAGCTATTGTTCCACTTTTCGACCAGGATTATGCTGCCGGCCTGAAGCGCTTTCATGAGCATGGGATGCTCACCATTTGCGCTAGTTAGACCGTGGGCGCGGTAATCGGCCACGGCGTTCAGCTTGTTCAATTCGTCTTCGCCAAATCCCTCGGCGCCCAGGCCCGATACACGAAAAGCGAAGCCGCCCACGATTAGAACTGTTAAAGCCGCAAAAACAAGAGTTTTACTGGCAGTTAATACACTGCGCCCGGCGAATAACTCGGGCCGCAATCCGGCGGTGACTATTGCTTCAACTCGCGCTGCCAAATCAACTTCCTCTGTTTCTATCAGCTTTCGGAATTCTGCGCTTCCCGTGCTTGTGTGGACAAGCCCCACTTCACAAAAGGGGCAAGGTTACCCTTAACTTTGTGGTGCTGTCAAAGTCGCTTTTAACTGGTTCGGGCTTCCTCAA
>DATFRK010000176.1:0-4103 GCA_035263325.1 Pyrinomonadaceae bacterium
GACTGGGACCATTTACTTCGACTGGACCAAGTCGACTGATGTTGGTGCGATCACCAAGCTGACCATTGTCGTTCTTACCCCACATGCGGATCGACCCGTCAGAAAGAATTGCGCCACTCTGATCAAGGCCAGCCGTGATCGACGTTGCGTTAATTCCGTTCACCAGTAGTGGAACTTTGCTGCTGGTTGTGTTGCCTGTTCCCAGCGCGCCGTCACTGTTATTTCCCCAGGACCAGACGGTACCGTCGGTTTTCAACGCCAGGGCATGTTTGGCTCCTGCAGCGAGTGCTTTCAATCCCGCCAGACCACTCACAGGCCGCGGAGCAAAGTTGCCAGGTGGATCACCGCTGCCGAGCTGACCGTCGCCGTTGTTGCCCCAGGCCCATGCTGTTCCGTCTTGCTTCAAGGCCAGGGCGAACTGATCTCCGGCGGAAATCGCCATCACGCCTGTCAGTCCGGGTATTTGCACAGGCACCGTGCTGCTCAGGGTCGAACCTGGCAAACCAAGCACGAGATTGAAATTTGTCCCCCAACTCCAAACCGTTCCATCTGATTTTAGAGCTAACGAAAAGGAGCTGCCGGCCGCGATCGCTACCACGTTTGTCAAGCCACTGACCTGGACCGGGGGGAAAACGCCGGTTCCACTCGTGGTCCCATTACCAAGTTGCCCAACCCCGTTGTAACCCCAGGCCCAGACAGTGCCATCAGACCGAAGCGCCAGAGAGTGGCCGCCACCGGCTGAAATAGCAGTGAACGTTCCGATAAGTGCACTAACCCGAGTCGGTCTCGTCTTATAGGGAAAGAATTGCTCGAACTCACCAG
Organism: Pyrinomonadaceae bacterium; assembly: GCA_035263325.1. Lineage (GTDB taxonomy): Bacteria > Acidobacteriota > Blastocatellia > Pyrinomonadales > Pyrinomonadaceae > PSRF01. Next base: position 823 of record DATFRK010000176.1, read on the forward strand.
ACTGAAGCTGCGTGTTGTCGCCCCAGGCCCACACTGTCCCATCAGTCTTGAGCGCCAGTGCATGTGAGCTACCGGCCTCAATTGCCGCTACATTACCGAAATGGCTGATCAGTACTGGCGACTTTGCAGTATTCGAATCGGTGCCATCACCAAGTTGGCCCCTGAAGTTAACGCCCCAGGACCAAACATGCCCATCAGACTTGAGTGCCAGCGTAAATCCGCCGCCGCCGGAGAGTTGGCTGATATTGGCAAAACGATCTGGCTGGATCACATCAGTGTTAACCGTCGCGGTGTTATTGTTTGGATTAACGTCTGACCAAAAACCGGAGATCGTTGCGGTATTGCTCAGCGTGCTGCCTGCGGCCGCTGTAACCTGGGTCGTGATGGTCACTTCCGCAAAGTTGCTGAAGTTGGGAATCATTGTGCCGAGCTGGGCCGTGACTGTTCCGGTAGAACCAACCGCAGGACCGCTGCAAGTTCCCTTTGTGGTGGTGCAGGAAACAAACGTCACTCCTGCCGGTAACTGATTGACAACTACAGTTTGCTCTGAGGATTCGTTCCCGCTCATGCCCGCGTCAACAATGTAGGTAAACAGTTGGCCTGCGGGCGCCTGGTCGGGTGACGTGCGCACTGACACGAAGAGATCAGGCTTCGGCGGCGGAGTTGGCCGGCGCGGAGTGAATGTTACAGTGGCTGCCTGGGCCAGATCCTTCAGCGCAGCGTCGGAAGTATGACTAGTAACGACGTAGCTGTCAGCTTCGCCGCCGGCAGCGCCCACGACGGGCACAACGTTGTGATTGCCGTTGCCGTAGCGAGTGATGATGGTCCCATCGCGATGTAACTCGATTTCAAAGTTGACCGGGTTTTCGCCGCGGAAATTTCCCGGTGTGATCTCAGCATTGAAAGTCACTGCCTGCCAACGAAAGATTATCCGGGTGGGATCTGGAATCAGCACATAAATGTCATCGTCAGGATGACGATCCGTTCGCAGGTCATCCCATAAACCAGCAATCATTGGCCGACCACTCAACCAGTCCGCGCCACTCTCGTCGACGTCAGGTTCACCATTCGGCAGTAGAGACGGGAAGCTGAAATGGATCGCGCCATTACTGGAAAGCACAATGCCACGTCGAGAGGTACCGAAGAAGTTGAAGTCGAAGGGCAATTGATAACTCATGTACTGATCATCTGCATGCAGACCCAAAGGTGTGCCACCAGTACTCAACGGCTCGACTGCACTTTCGGAAACTACATATGGATCGGCATCGGCAACATCCGCAGTAAACGAAGCGACCGCTATTGGACCAGCGTTGCCGGCATTGTCGATGGCGCGTACCCCGATGAAGCCCGACGGGTGGCGGAAGGGGATCAGAACGCTATCGTTTTGCAGGCCACCGGGAGCAAGCGGCGTGGGCGCCAGCAGCCGGAAGGCCTGTTCAAATACAGCGGGTGAACTGAGGTCCGAATCCGAGTAACGCACTTCGTAGAGGGCGATGTTACCCGAGCCACCATCATCACCCGGGGCCGTCCACTGCAAGTTGACGCGTTGATTGTTTGGACTGGAAGCCTGCAGATTGCCGACGACCGCGGGTGGAGTCGTATCTACTTCCGCAGCATTATCAAGCGAACCGCGAGCATTGAGACGCTTTCCCGACGAGGTAAAATTTGTCGCTCCGGAAGAACCACCATGGATCAAAGCCGCCCGCAAACGCTTTAGCGGGATGGTGGGAAAAGCGGCGCACACAAGGGCCGCAGTACCGGCCGTGTGGGGGGCTGCAGCTGAAGTGCCATCAAACTTTTCGTAACTGTTACCGGGAATCGTAGAGAGTACTTGTTCACCTGGCGCCAGCAGATCGACGGTGCGTTGACCGTAATTTGAGAAGCCAGTAGAGATCGATCCGCTTGGTCCTGTTGAACCCACCGAGACCACGTTGGGAACATTGTAGGTGGCCGGAAAAGCTGGAAAGCGATCATTATCTCGGGCGTCATTTCCCGCGGCCGCAACAAAAAGGATGCCTGCATCGTTGAGGGCTCGGATCGCGTCGAGGGCGCCCTGCGAACTGAATTTCCCACCGTAGCTATTGTTAAGGATTCGTACGTTCGCGCCGCGGGTACCGCCCGAACTCTCCCACGCGAGTTTCAGGTCGCGGGCGTAGTTATAGGCCTTGATGACGTCGATGGTAGTGCCCCCGGCCGGTCCCAGGAATTTCATCGGCACCAGGGTGACTTGCCAGTTTACTCCCGCGACGCCAATGCCGTTGTTACCCACCGCACCGATGATGCCCGCGACGTGTGTTCCGTGCGCATCAACCTGCGAACCGTTCGGATTAGTGCCGGGCCCGTCATAGACGCTGTTGTCGTTATGCAGAAAATCCCAACCGTGCACATCATCCGTCAGGCCGTTGCCGTCGTCGTCAACTCCATTGCCGGCGATCTCCCCGGGGTTGGTCCAGATGTTTGCTGCCAGGTCCTGGTGACTGATGTCGATGCCTTCGTCGATCACACCGACTACAACATTGTGACTGCCGGTTGTGATATCCCACGCCTGTTCAGCATCGATGTCGCCGCTTGGCGTGGTGGTGTTGCGCAACGCCAACTGCTCATTAAACCGTGGATCGTTGGGCAACTGAAGCTTGTGCAGGATGTAGTTTGGCTCGGCGTAAAGTACATCCGAACGTTGCCTTAAAGCTGCGATCACCGCCATCGTGTCCTCGGGCTTGACGCGGGCGATGCGTAGCCCCGGGACGATCTCCGTGGTCGGGGAGAGGCGTTCGAGCCGGACGGTTGTTTGGCGGCCATTGGTTTCAAGCGACAGGTTTTCTAGCCTTGCGGGTGCTTGGTCGCGGAAACGAACCAGGATCTCGCCTGGAACGTAGACCGGACCATCGTCGGCTTTTTCTTTCACTTGCTGAAGTGCGGCGTGGGAGGCGGCCGGCAGGGAGACAAGTCCCCAAACACAGCCCGCAAACAAGACTAGCCCGCAGAAGATAGATAGAGAGTGAGAAACGGGGGAAAAAGGTCGTCGCATACGTGAGCTTGCAAGGTAACGGAGTTCGAGATGGGCGAAAGCGAACCTATCTTAACTCACTAATGGTTTGTGATGAAGCCTATTCGTGTTGCACTTCTTGGAGTGTCACTCCCAAAGAAACGTTGCTCGACCTCTGGGTGCTATTCCTATGCCACGGCCCTGCGCCGTGGTCCCTCACGCTCGCCGCTAAGAGAATTGCCCTATTCACCTAAGCGATGCCACGGCCTTGCGCCGTGGTCCTTCACGCTCGCCG
>DATFRK010000177.1:0-11985 GCA_035263325.1 Pyrinomonadaceae bacterium
GACTACCGACCACCGCGAGCAAGGGCAATTCATCAATCAGCAAAGGAATGGTGGCACCAGCTAGTTCGGCCTCTTTGAGAGCACCTTCGAACCCTCCCTGCACGTCAACTGCGCCAATCGGTTCGTTGCACTCAGTTCCCAGCTCGCTCGTCTGGAGTTGTGCGCCCCAGGATTGCAGCACGGAGAGAAACTCCGCGCGGGTGGGATTCAGGCCCACCTGTTCGATAGTCAACGTCGAACCCGGTAAGAGTGCCGCGGCCGCAACGAAGTAAGCAGCTGAGGAAACGTCTCCCGGGACAGTAAGATTGCGCGCGGTGAATCGCGCTGGACCATTCAAGGAAACTATGTTCCCACTTGGTCCACTCTCAGACGTGACCGGAACGCCGAAGCCGTTGAAGAGGAGTTCGGTGTGATTACGAGATTGCTTTGCCTCGACCACTGAAGTCAGCCCTGTGGTACCGAGAGCGGCGAAGAGTATGCAAGACTTCACCTGGGCACTCGCGACCGGAAGTGTGTAGCTGATCGGTTGCAGGGAGTTGGTCCCGGTGATCTTCAAAGGGGGCTTACCGTCGCGCGATTCAAACTTCGCACCCATCAGCTCCAGGGGTTCGATGATGCGTTTCATCGGCCTTGAGCTCAGTGACTCATCGCCGGTGAGTTCGGAAGTGAAGTCCTGGCTTGCCAGAACACCCGCTATAATCCGAATTGTAGAGCCGCTATTGCCGCAATCCAGTGGGCCTGTTGGCTTCGCTAACTTGGCCCGTCCTGTAATCGTCACTTCATGTCCGTGCTGGTGCACTGCAGCTCCCAGTTGCCGAAGACAATGGAGCGTTGAGGCGCAGTCAAAACTCGTCGAGAAGTTTGAGATATGAGAAACACCGTTAGCCAGGGCCGCGATCATCGCGACCCGATGCGTGATCGACTTATCTCCAGGCACTCTTAATTGTCCGCTGATACGCTTCGCCGGTTGGATTTTCATTAGCGCAATCTTACTCAAAAAACTAAACCATTTGCGATTGCCAATTTGCGAATTGCCAATTGGCGGCAAGGGTGAGAACCGCACTCCACAGTCGGCAATCGACAACTGTCAATCAGCAATTCCAAGGTATTCTTGACAGGCGGCCAGCCCGCGTGTTACACCGTCGAGCCTCCGGTAGCTTTTAAGAGGTTCCAGAAATCAGCCCCAGGTCCTCGCGCAGTGGCTTTTGGAGAGGCCATGCCTGATCGTTGTGACTGTAGAAACCACCGACTTCAGCCTGCCCAGTAGTATTGAAGCGGTCGCCACAGCCGCGGCCGTTGTAGCTGAATTTGTTAGTCGGAACGGCGTCAGTGAAGAGGCTGCGTTCGGAATGGACATGGCGGTGCGCGAAGCCGTAACCAATGCAGTACTTCACGGAAATAAGCAGGACGAGAATAAGGCGGTCGATTTAACGCTCAAAAGCTCGCCTGACGCTTTTGAAATCATAGTCCACGACCAGGGTCCAGGATTCAACCCGAGCGAAGTCCCAGATCCGACCGAAGACGAAAACATCCTAAAAACTTCCGGGCGTGGCATATTCTTCATGCGTACTTTTATGGACGAGGTAGACTGGTTGATACGGCCGGAAGGTGGTACAACAGTGCGCATGCTCAAGCGACGTTAACCGCAATTACATAAAGGAGATCTTTCAAAATGGCTGAGTTGAACATAGCTGAGCGTCAAGCCGGAGATGTGACCGTCCTTGATATGTCGGGAAAGATAACTATTGGTGAAGGTAGCGTGGCCCTCCGCACCGCCATCCGACGTCTGCTCGAAGAAGGTAAAAAAAGAATCCTCTTGAACCTTGCAGGTGTTGGTTACATCGACTCCAGTGGCATCGGCGAACTGGTCTCCAGTTACACAGCCATCAACAAAGACGGCGGCCAGCTCAAGTTGCTTAACCTCACCCAAAAACTTCAGGACCTGCTCACTATTACCAAACTTTTGACCGTCTTTGACGTTTATGAGGGCGAAGCGGAAGCACTCAATAGCTTCAAGTAATGCGGAGCTGAATGGAGACACTGTATGGCTGAGCTTGAAGTGAAAGAACGACAGGCCGGAGACGTGACGATTCTCGACATGAGCGGGGCCGTTCGCATCGGTGAGGGGAGTGTTGCCCTGCGAGATAACATCAGACGCCTGGCCGAAGAAGGCAAAAAGAAGATGCTCCTGAACCTGGCCGGGGTCAGCTATGTTGACTCGAGTGGCATTGGTGAGTTGATCGCCAATTACACCACTGTCAAACGTCAGGGAGGGCAACTCAAGCTGCTCAATCTCACCGACCGGATTCAGAATCTGTTGGTGATCACCAAGTTGCTCACGGTCTTCGATTCTTACGACAACGAGACCGAGGCGTTGAAGAGCTTCGAGTAAATCGGGCGTTCTGGCCTGGTCCAGTAGAAATTGACAGGTAGAAATGCCTGGCCCTGAATGTTTCGCTCTACCTTTCGCCGTCTGCTTGCTATCGATGATCCACCCGAGCGGACGGCGCTCGCTTTTTCTATCGGCGTCTTCATCGCTTTCTCACCATTTTTAGGTCTGCACACGATCCTGGCCACCTTGCTGGCCTTTTTGTTTCGCTTTAACAAGATCGCCATCTACACTGGTACGTTTGTCAACAACCCGTTTTTGACCCTGGTGCCGATAATTCTGGCCTCATACGCAGTGGGCGCCCTGGTGTTGGGACGCCCGCTCAAGATTCCGCCGGAAGGCATTGAACTGTTGACGCACCCGAGGATCTTTTCCGGCGACTACTATCGTCAATTGTTTGTGCGGAGTTGGTACATCGTTGAACCATTTGGCCTTGGTGGGATAGCCCTGTCCTTCGTTTGTTCGCTGATAGCATATCCGCTAACATTGCGGGCGTTGCGCTTGTACCGTAGTCGAAAGACGAGATGAGACGGGAGCGCGGGCGGCCCGCCGCCTCAAAACAAGAATGGAGTGGAGTACAGCAGGTGGGCCGCCGCGCTCCCAGAATACCTTACAAATTTGGGTCTCCCGTAATTCCAACCGTTTGCTACAGACTTATTTTATGAAGCAGTTTTTCCTTTTAGCCCTGATTGCATTTTGTGTTGCTGGCACGAGTTTGGCGCAGAATCCGCCTGCGAATGTGACGCCCAGTCCCAGCCCGAGACCTCAGATTCCGCAAAGGCAGGGAACGACTTTCGACGTCTCCGAGTATGGCGTTGATTTTCAGGCTGATCCCCGCTTGATCGTCGTCATGGCCGCCCTTGAGGCTGCAGGTTTTGATCCCATTACAGGCAAGCAGCCTTCAGTCTTTCGCAGCCAGGTGCGGAAGGACTTAGCCGATCTTGACCCTGATCTGCGGGCTCGCCTGCGCTCCTTTTATGAGCGCAATCGTCTGCCCGCTCCAGCAACTCCTGCAGATCAAGCCGCGCGTTACGTGTCTCTCGCCCTCGCGCTTGGGCCGGTCCCGAGCCTTGATGCGCCCGAGAGGTCCGACGACCTCCCGGCGGGCTTGTTAGATGTACTCGACTTTGCTCCGTTGGTCCGCGAGTTCTACCGCAAGTCAGTGATCGACGACAAACTCACCTCCTACGTGCGCGCCTACCAGGCCGAAGGCGATCGGCTTCGTCAACCAGCCGCTAACATGGTCCAGGGCTTGTTGACCTACTTGCATACCCGCCCGATGACGTCGTCCCTGGAGAAGGTACAGGTCAAGTCGCCAGGTAAGAAACAAGACAACAAAGTAAAGTCGTATAGCGTCCGCGAAAAAGAACGTCGCTTCATAATCATGCCTGATCTATTGGCTCCTCCAGGCACAATAAACTTTCGCGTCATCGGTGATGGCTATTATGCGGTGGTGCCAGAAGGCACTGACCCTGCTTCATCGGAATTGCGCCGCGCTTATCTGCAGTATGTTATCGATGCTTTAGTGCTGCGCTTTAACAAGGAAATTGCCGCGCGCCGTGATGCACTTAAGCAGTTGCTCAACGAGCGAGAGAAAGCAGGCTCTCAAGTGAGTGCCGATGTGTTTCTTACTGTTGGCAGGTCGTTGGTCGCGGCAGCCGATGTGCGTTATGAGGAACTGGGAAGACTAGAGGCGTTGGGTCGCAGCGCTCGCGCTAAGTTGGCCGCAGCCAAGGATGAAACTGCTCGGGCGGCGATCGTGAAATCGGCCCAGGCGGAGGCCGCCGCGATTCAAGACGACATGGTGGCGCGGCTGGCTGACGAATACGAAAAAGGTGCGGTGCTCTCCTTCTACTTCGCCGAGCAGTTGAAAGGTATTGAGAACTCGGGTTTTGACATCGCGAATTTTCTTGCGGACATGATCAATTCGTTCGATCCGGCTCGGGAGGCAAAACGACCCGCAGAGTATGCCGAGGCGAGGCAACGCTCCGTTGCCGCCCGACAAGCTCGTCTCCAGGCGCGGCAGGCCGAGGAGAACAGTGCCCCGACACCGGCTGAAAATGTTAAGGATGCGGCGCTGGTGAGGGAGCTCTCAGCCGTGGAAGAAACATTGCGCCTGAAGGACTACAACAACGCTGAAGCGAGACTTAAGGCACTGCTGAAAGATTATCCTCGCGAGCCGCGCATATTTTTCGCGTTGGCCCAGACGGCAAATCTGGCGGCATCAGATGCTACTGATGAACAGGTACAGGCTGATCGGTTAGGCCGTGCCCTCTCCAACTACCGACTGGCGATCGAAGCCTCGTCGCCCGATACGGACAAGGCGATCCTGTCGCGGGCGCACGAATCGATGGGCCGCATCAATGCGTTTCTGGAGAACAACGCGGAAGCCGCCCGGCAGTTTGAGGAAGCTATAAAGCTGGGTGATGTTCGTGGTGGCGCTTACAAGGAAGCGTTGGAAGGGAAGCGCAAGCTGCAACAACCGTAAGACCGGAAGCAGGAAAGCCGATACTTCCTCCTGCTGCCTGCGCCTGCTCCGGCTTATTCTGCTCCGACTGCCTTGGCAGCGTTGATGCGGCCGCCGGAGACAACCTTTCCTTTCAGCACCTCGAGCTTGTCGACTGATTCGAGGATTCGCTTGCGCAAATCAGTGACAGAGATGCGTGGCTCCTTCGCCGCGATTAGCCCCGCCACGCCGGCGACGACTGGGGTGGCCATCGAAGTCCCGGACTTTTCCTCAAATTCATTTCCCAGCCAGGTGCTCAGGATGTCGACGCCGGGAGCGGCAATCGCGACGCTCTTAGGGCCGTAGTTGGAAAACGATGCCAACTGATCATTGCGGTCAAGCGCCGCAACGCTGATCACATTTGGCAAGTTGTAGCTCGACGGATAGTGAGGGACACGATCGTTGTCGGTGGAAGCATTGCCGCTGGCAGCCACAAATAGGATTCCTGCCTCGCCGGCCTTCTCAATTACATCCTGCAGGGCGCGCGACTTTTGAGTCGAGCCCCAACTCGCATTGATTGCCCTGACATTCACACCCTTCTGCTTCCGGTCGATGACGTAGTTGATGGCCTCGATCGCGTCTTTGGTCGTACCAAATCCCCCGGCATTCATAAACTTCAACGGCATGATCTTAACTTTCCAGTTGACGCCGACGATGCCGATATCATTGCCCCCTTCAGCGCCGATGATTCCCGCGCAGTGTGTACCGTGACCGTTGTCGTCCATCGGATCGGCATTGTTTTCGACTGCGTTGTAGCCGTGTACGTCTTGAATCACTCCCAGGTCTCGATCACTGTACGGCGCGACATTAGCCGGACGCGTCCAGATATTGTTTTCGAGGTCACTGTGCGTGTAATCAACGCCACTATCGAGCACTGCGATCACCACGTCGTCATCACCGGTTGTTACCGTCCAGGCGCGCGTCGCACTTATATCCGCGCCTTCCTTACCGCCTCGCTGGCCTTCGTTATACAGATCCCACTGATCGGAAAACTTTGGATCGCTCGGCAGCACCGGATTGGAAGCGCTGTCGAGGCCATCGAGGTTGATTTCGTAATTGGGTTCCGCGTATTCAACCTCGGGCAAATTGCGGTAGGTTGCCGCCACCAGGTCCGCATCCTCATCATCCAGGTCGTCGATTGCCTTGAGACCGGGGACGGCTTCAATTTGATCTTCAATGCGATCGTGCAAACCGAGGACGAGCTTATTGATCGTGTCTCCACTGACACCTGGCTTGAACTTGACCAGCACCTCGGCCTCGCCCGCGTAGTTAGGTTCGGAGCGAACCGCCTCTTCAGAAGTCCTGACCGTACGGATCTTTTCGGTCGCCGGGATGATGTGGACTCTGGCTTTCCATTCCTTTTGCCATTTCCGCAACTGGCCAGCAAACGCGGCGACCAGGACAAGGACGAGTGCTAAAGCAACATGTGGCAGGAAATTATTGCGGTGCATAGTCAGTTACCTCAAAAAGCTTTTTGGATCTCTTGGTAGCTCGTTTGGTACTTTGTACTTGGTGCTTTGCTTGTTTCTCAAGCCAGTTGAACGAATTCTATGAAGATCAGCGTACAAAGAACAAAGCACTAAGAACAAAGTACAAAGAACAAAGCACTACAAGAGATAGTTCTGTCCCTTGTAGTTGTAGAGCCTCACCTGGCCTTTATTGGCCCGGTATTCGTACGTTTGTCCGGAAGCCTTGAGTTTGATGCGCCAGCCAGCAGTAATCATCTGCCCACTCATCTCACCTTTTCCCCCTGCTCCCAGCGCCATGTCAGGAAAGTCGGCATCCTCAATTGATTGTTGCGTAATCTGGTTATCGGCGACGCCTAACCGTTTTGCTAGGTCATTGCGGGCTTTTTCGACTGCTTCTTCTTTGCTGACAGGCATTAAGGAAGGTACCTCTCGCTCAAGGATTCGCTACTTTTAGAAACGAGCCGCTTGCATTCTTTGTTCCGGCCCTATTCTGAACTCCCCAGGCATCAGGGTCAACGCACGACGGCCTCAAACAGCGGAGGATTTCAATTACGCTCTGACCTTTATCTTAGATCCCCATAAAGATGCTGCAGCAAAGCAGTAACCGCAATTGCTGCCGTCTCCGCTCGCAGTACTCGACCGCCAAGTGTGACAATCCTCGCCCCGGCCTCACGAGCCATCTCGATTTCTTCATCAGACCACCCACCTTCAGAGCCGACCAGCGCCGTCACCGACCGAACGTCTGACACGGCTGCCGTGGCCATCGCCAAGGATTCTCCGTTGCGCTCCGAGAAGACCACCTGCAGGCTTTCTGGCGCCAACGGATCAGCCAAAAGATTTGCCAACGTGAGCGGAGGAGTTACTTGAGGCACGAAGGCCCGGCCGGATTGCTTCGCTGCTTCAAACGCGATGCGCTGCCAACGCATCACTCGCTTGAGCGCATCTCCCTCGTCACGCAAGCGGATATCTGAGTGGCGCGTGACGAGCGGAATAATTTGCCTGACGCCTAACTCGGTCGCCTTCTGCACGGCCAGATCAAACTTCTCTCCCTTCAGCAGGGCAACGGCCAACGAAAGTTTCAAGGGCGACTCGGGCCGGGCTGGTTCAACTTCCTCTAAGATCTCGAGATCAGAAAACTCACGCGCTGCCGTACGCACCAGGCACGCAAACTCTTTTCCCTCGCCGTCAAAGACATAAACTTTGTCGCCCGCCTTTAGACGCAGCACCTCACGTAGATGACGCGCCTCATCGGATGTAAGTTTGACCTGCTTTTGGCCAAGTTTGAAGTTAGCTGGGTCCGCAAAGAATCTTCGTCGCGTCATCACCAACAGGCCTCATACAATCAATGCTACCCACTCACCATCCTGGGCGATCTCAAGCACACTGGCGCCGTGTTGCATCAGGTGTTTCTGCAGCATTTCTATCTGCGAGTCGAGGATTCCAGACAGGATTAGCCTGCCGCAGGTAGCACCCAACAGGGTCGGCAGCAACGAAGCGATTACGTCAGCGGTCAGATTGGCGCAGACCAGATCAGCCGAGGCGGTAGTCGCTCCCACGGAACCAACGCTAAACGTAATTTTGTCGCCGACCTGGTTTACAACGGCGTTCTCACGGGCGATCTCGATCGCCTCAGCATCAGTGTCGCAAGCTTCGACGCGGGCATCGGGGAACAGCTTCGCGGCTGCGATCGCCAGGACCCCGGTTCCGGTACCAACATCAAGGAAACTTCCTCCCTTGAAGTGTTTCTCAATTGCCGACAAACATAGTTTGGTTGTTTCGTGAGTACCCGTGCCAAATGCCATTCCCGGTTCAATGCGGATGATCAGTTGATCAGGTAGATCATCGATCCTGGCCCATGTCGGAGCGATAACGAATCGCCCGACGCGCACCGGCTGCCAGGTTTCTTTCCATTCCGCCAACCAATCTCGATGCTGCACTTCACGCACGCTCAGGTCACGTAGCGAAGAAATTGGGAGTTCGTAGATCCTTAAGGCTTCGTGTAGCTGGGCCCGAACCAACTCTCTTTCCGGCGTCGTTGAAAAGTAACCTGAGATGCGCAGATTCCCGTCTCTCGTTTCATTCGTTTCGGTTCCCAGGGCGCCTGCTTCCATCAGCCCATAGTCAACGGCCTCTTCAGCCTGCGGATCGAGATCTACGTCAAGTGCGAACCAATTCGCGGCTTGGACCACTTGTTCCGCCTGACCTTTTGCGTCGCTCACGACTGTCCTCCCAGGCCGAACTCATCAAGCAGATGAGCGCTGTTACGCCAATCTTCTTCAACCTTGACGAACAACTCTAGATGACAGCGATGGCCCAGGAGCTTTTCGATGTCGCGGCGAGCACTCACGCCAATTTCCTTAAGCCGGGTGGCTCCTTTCCCGATCACGATCTTCTTTTGCGACGCTCTTTCTACCACTATCACGCAATAGATCCTGGTGAAGTCGTCACGCACCTCCTCAAATCGCTCAGTAACCACTGCCGTGACGTAAGGAATTTCCGCCGCGGTAACGCGCAAGACTTTTTCGCGCACGATCTCAGAGGCCAGGACGCGCAACGACTGATCGGTTAACTCGTCTTCGGCAAAGAGCGCTGGGCCCTCGGGAAGGTGTCTGAGGACACTGGTCAACAGTTCGTCGGTCAGCTCGTTTTTTAGCGCGGAGATCGGGACGATTTCTCGCCAGTCGTATTCCTGGCGATACCAGTCCATCAGGGGCAACAAGGCCGACTTGTTTTCCAACTTGTCGATCTTGTTAAGGAGGAGGAGCGCTGGTTTCTCAGAGCGCTTGACGAGGTCGAGCACAAAGCGATCGCCGTTGCCTGTCGAAACTGCGGCATCGCGAATCAGGCAGACCAGATCGACGCCCAACAACGCGTCCTGGACGGCGGCCATCATGCGCCGGTTGAGTTCGTAGCCGGGTTGATGAATGCCCGGGGTATCGACCAGTACAATTTGGCCGGTTGGTTTGGTAATGACTCCCTGGATCTTGAAACGAGTGGTTTGCGGTTTGTCGGATACGGCAGCAATTTTTTGCCCCACCAGTCGATTAAGCAAAGTGGATTTGCCGGCGTTGGGTCTGCCGACCAACGCGACAAAGCCGCAATGAAAGGGTTGATGTGTATTTGAGTCGGACAATTAATCGGTTTCCGAAACCCCGAAGGGATCATGGCCAAATAATTAATTCCCACGCGCAACGGATTGCGTCACGTGGTTTGCGAGGTGTTCACCGGAAAACCAAAAACCCAAAACCTACCTACTCTTCTCCGCAAACATCTGCACCAGGTTCACCAGCGTCTCGGTTGTCTTCTCCAGACCTCGTCGCGAATTGAATTCCAACTTGCCATGAAAGTTCTGCCCGCCAGTAAAGATATCCGGTGTAGGTAAACCTCTGAAAGTAAGATTCGAACCGTCGGTCCCGCCTCTGATCGCTTTGATCGAAGTCTTTAGCCCTGCGCGGCGCGCTGCTTCCACCGCATTCTCAGTCAGCTCCGGATAGTTCTTCAACACCTCTTTCATATTCTTATAGTTTTCTTTAACGTCGATGCTGATCTTGACGTCAGGAAATTTCGCCTGGGTTTGGGCCACCATCTCGCGCAATAATTTTTCTTTCGCATCGAGACCACTCAACTCAAAATCTCGCAACAGAATTTTCAGGCTCGAACTTTCAACATCAAGCACCCCACCATAAGGATGTACAAAACCAACGCGCTCTTCGGTTGTCTCCGGCAACATGTCATGCGGAAAGCGATCCAGGTAATCAGCGATTGCGTATAGCGAGTTGATCATGATTCCTTTTGCTGTGCCTGGATGCGTGCTTTTGCCCTGGAACGTTACGGTCGCGGTGCGGGCACTCCACGTCTCATTGCTAATTTCTCCCAGCGCTTCGCCATCCACTGTGTAAGCCAACGAGGCACCAAAGCCTTTGACGTCGAATTTTTCTATTCCGCCACCCACCTCTTCGTCTGGAGTGAACGCTACGGCAATCGGGCCATGCTTCAGCTGGGGGTTTTGTTTGAGAGTGTCGATCATCGTCATGATTTCGGCAACGCCTGACTTGTCGTCAGATCCAAGTAACGTCGTGCCGTCGGCCGTGATGATGTCGTCGCCAATCATCTCTTTGAGAATGGGATTCTTGACCACTGTAATCACCTGGCTCGTGTCTTTTGGCAGAACAATGTCGCCGCCCTGGTAGTTCTTATGGATTATCGGGTTAACGTTTTCGCCGGAAACTGCCGGCGAGGTGTCCATGTGGGAAATGAAACCAACCACCGGTACCTGAGAGTTGCCGCCGAGATTACTCGGCACTATTCCGTAGACGATGCCGAATTCACTGACCCGCACATTCTCAACACCCAGTGCCGTCAGCTCTTTCGCCAACAGGTTTGCGAGGTTCAACTGTTTGCGAGTGCTGGGCACCGTAGTCTGATCCTCCTGCGACTGCGTATCGATTTTTACGTAGCGCAGGAAACGATCAACCGCACTCTCAGATGGTTGCTTGAGGGGCGACTGTCCGTGCGTGGACAAAGCGAAAACCAGACACAGTACCAAAACTAGAATTGATCTCATTCTTAAATACCCTTCTCAACTGAATTGTTGGGAGATGTTTTATGATCGTTAAATCGATGCGGAAAAGCAAAGACGGGCTGCCTGAAAATGCGCCTAACTGCTGGCGCCAGCACTCCACTCCTGACCCTGGCGGTTCAGATCATCGAGTGCTTGCTGCAATTCGTCGCGCTTGAGGTTGAGCAGGTTTTCGTCCGCTTCATGAGGAACATGGATCGGTGGCGCAAGGTAGACACGCGCCTTGGTGAACGGCTTCGGCACCTGGAAAGAGTCCCAACTCGGCGCCTTCCAATAACTCTTCAGCGTCAGGACGATAGGGAGGATCGGATGGCCTGATTTCTTCGCCAGCAAGACGGCGCCCATCTTGGCCACGTACGGCGGTCCCTTTGGACCGTCTATCGTAAACGCGGTAGGACAACCGGCACGCATCAGCCGGGCCATTTCAATGATGGCCCCCACGCCGCCACGCGTGCTCGATCCTCTCACCGCTCCATAACCGAAGCGTTGAATGAAACGGGCAATGTACTCTCCGTCAAAACTGCGAGAAGTCATCACCACAATGCCTCGTCGTCTCCAGAAGTACGTCATGTGGAAGATCCGGTCGTGCCAGAACGTGTAGATGGGCAGACCGCCGTTTGCTTCTGCCTTTTCCAGGTTATCGCGACCAATGACTTCGAAGCGAGTTGTGAGTCCTATCAGGTTGATTAAGCAGTAGAAACTCAGGTCCGCAGCACGAATGAGGAGTCGTCGCTTCAGCGAGTACTCGGACAGGTCAGCGAATTCGAAGGCGCGTTTGATTGTCTCTTCGGCCGAACGCGCGCCTCTGAAGTCCTGTTGCACGGAAGCCTGCACCATTTCCATCCCTTCAAGTGCCAGAAGTATAGCCGAAAGGCGCTCAATAGATGCCCTGCTCACCGGCAGGTCGGGTTTTCCAGCGCTTGTGGATCCACAGCCACTGACCCGGATAACGCCTAATCGCTTCTTCCATAATTAGCGAGAGTCGTTCGGTCAGACGTTTCACATCCTGCTCTTCGTCGCCTGTTACTTGCACCTCCACTGG
>DATFRK010000178.1:0-5139 GCA_035263325.1 Pyrinomonadaceae bacterium
TGCCAACGGCGACGATACCACCTGGTCCAACGACGGCAAAATTGACCAAGTTTTCCGCGAGCGCGTTTCTCACCCCCTTGTCATCAAGCACCTCTAGGGTGACATAACTCAAATCCTGGCCGTCTGCGTTTATGCGTGAGCGATCAGGTGTCAGTTTGATCTGAACTGGCGAGCCCGCTGTTTTGAGTTCGGCCGTATTGACCTGCTTCCCTGCTCTATAACCAACTGCCTTTAGCACACCCGCCTGATATGGCACATTCCACGTCGCTGTATAAGCAGCGCCACGATTGGTTGGCTGCTTGCCCAGCGAATTGCCATTCAAGAACAGCTCCGCTTCCTCGCAGGAAGAGTACACATTTACTTCGAGTGACTTACCCTCCTGGCCTGCCCAATTCCAGCTCGCGACATCATCAAACCAATGCCACTGAGACCACCACTGCCGCTTTTGATTCAGCGGAAAGGAAGGTTGTGGCGGCCGCACAAATACTGACAGTTGATCAGCCTTCCAAAGCGTGTCGCGGTAATAAGACTGCGGGCGTTTCCAACCACATGAATCGATGTCGCCGCAATACGCCAGGTTCCAGGGATAGAAACTCTGTTCCTGAAAGTAACCGCGCCAGCCAATACTCGCTTCACCCAGGTAATCAAACGCAGTCCAAACGAAGTCACCGATCACGTAAGGGTGGTCCAGCACCTGCATCCAGCTCTCAAAAGCCATCAACGGATATGACTCGGAGCCGAACATGATCCGGTTAGGCAGGCGCTGGTGATCAAATTCGTAGAGGTTTTGTTTTGGCAGATCACGGTTGACCGCGTAGTTGTAGCCGCCGACATCAAGGACGGCGAAGTATGGATCTTTATCCTCTTTCAGATCGTTCACGGCTGAAGTGACAGGACGAGTTGGCTCGAGTTTGCGCACATAATTAGCTAACTCCTGAGCCAGTTTCACAACCTCCGGACGCTGCCGGTTAGGTATCTCGTTCCCAATACTCCACATGATGACAGCAGGGTGATTACGATCCCGAGTAATCATGCTCTCAATGTCTTTCTGCCACCACTCATCAAAGAACAAGTGATAGTCATGGGGGTTCTTACCCTCGCGCCACATATCGAAGGCTTCGTCGATCACCATCATGCCTAAGCGATCGCAAGCCTCAAGAAACGCTGGTGACGGCGGATTGTGCGCGAGTCTCAGGGCGTTGTAGCCACTCGCCTTCAACAGTTCGACACGACGCTCTTCAGCTCGATCAAAAGCACGCGCTCCGAGTGGCCCATTGTCATGATGAAGACAACCACCTTTCAGTTTCATTGGTTGGCCGTTTAAGAGAAATCCCTTAGTCGCGTCGAACAGCAGGGTACGATTTCCAAATCTGCTCTCGACGTGATCGATGCTCTGCGAGTCTCCCGCGCGAAACACTTCGCTGACCGCCGTGTACAGCGCGGGGGAGTCCGGCGACCACAAGGCGGGGCTGTTGATTGTCGCCTGCTGCTCGAATTCGTATTCAGCCTCAGCGGCTATCGTTTCCGTGGACTCAACTCTCGCCGCTTCCTGGCCTTTACTGTCCACGAACTTCGTCACTACTTTCGCCTGCGACGGTTGTTCGCTTTCATTCAGCACTTTGGTTTTGGCAATCACCGTGGCGGACGAGGTGGTTACGGCGGGCGTGAAGATGTAAGTGCCCCACTGCGCAACGTGAGTGGGGTTCAATGTCTTTAGCCACACATGCCGGTAGATTCCAGAGCCCGAGTACCAGCGACTGTTTTCGCCTTCGTTTCTGACTTTAACAACTAAGACATTGCGGTCGCCGAATTTCACTTTGTCAGTGAGACCGAACCAGAAGCTGGTGTAACCGTATGGATGGGTGCCGACCAATTGACCGTTCAGCCACACTTCGGCATTCATGTAGACGCCATCAAACTGAATCACAATTCTTTTGCCCTTCTGTTCCGTCCCTATTGTGAAGGCTTTCCGGTACCAGCCCGTGCCGCCGGTAGTGAAGCCGCCGTTCACCTGGCTGATGGCGTCTGGATTGAAAGGTGAATTGGTGCCGGGTAGGTCTTCAATGCTCCAGTCGTGTGGCAGATCGAGGTTGCGGTACTTCGAGTCGTCGAACTCCGGCGCTTCAGCACCCTGAGCTCCTCCGAGGTGAAAGCGCCAATCGAAGTCGAATAAGAGGTCGGTTGGTCGCGTTTGGGCAAAGGCGGAAACATGAGAAAGAAGAAGTAGAAGGAAAATTGCCACTGTAGACTTTTGCATGGATAGGGGGGTCAGCCGCATGACCGCAGAATACCAAGGGCCAAAGGCCGAACCAAGGCCACAGCCCAGCCCCAAGTTCGGGGTGAGCAGTCAGTACCATCTCGCGGTAGCGGATGGGTCGCCTGGCGCTAAGTGCTGTGAGTGTGAGACGCAACCCATCCGCTACCGCGAGATGGTACTGACTGCTCGCCGACTGAAGTTTGAGTGCGCCACATAGGACTTCTTTGAGTGCCCTCCTAAGAAAGGAGAAGACAGTCGAAAGGAAATTAATTGACCTATTAATTCAGGGAGGGCGAAGTCTGCACCAAGGCCGCAGGCTCAAATGGAGTGGCCCTCATTGGCGAGGCATAGCCGTCGCCTCACGTCCGGCGGCGAAGCCGTGGCTGAGTAGTCCACGCACTACCTTCTTCCCCATCTAAGCGCAATGCACTATATTGTTTGCTTGCGAGATCGGTTGGTCTGGGTCGATTTCAGGCCTGAACCACAACTTAACTAACAACTCGATAGACGTCTGTGAAACGCGCGAGATTCTGGCGAACACTATTATTCCTATGCCCGCTGCTAAGCGGGTGCCTATTCGCCATCGAGCGACAGGTGCGCAGCGCCACCGATCAAAACCCACCGAGGCAAGATCCAACGTTCCAGAAAGTAGTTCAGCCCTTCTTCGCTAATAATTGTTACGCCTGCCATAACGAGGATTTGCATACCGCAAATCTGAATCTCGAAGGCTTTCAAACCGCTTCGTCACTCAGCAGTGAGCGGGCAACCATGAAGCGGATTCTCGACCGGCTTAAAGCCGGCGAGATGCCGCCACCTAAACAGCCTCGCCCCAAGCCAGAGGACATCGCAGCGGTCACCGAGTGGCTTACTCGTCAGCTAGCGCCTACGGCAAACGCCACAAATCCGGCCGAACCCAACTTAGGCCATGTGACTGTCCGACGCCTCAATCGCGTCGAATACAACAACACCGTCCGTGATCTACTGGGTGTAGATCTTCACGCTTCAGACAATTTTCCCCAGGACGATTCCGGCTACGGGTTCGACAACATCGGCGATGTGCTCTCACTCTCACCCGTGTTGATGGAAAAGTACCTGGCCGCAGCGGAGAAGATTTCCCGTACTGCGATTTTCGGACTTGAGCCGATAAAACCAACCCTGGTGCGACTACGAACGGGTGAACGGAATCAAACGCCCCAGCCAACGCCGTTGACTGACTACGATGTAACGGGCTTGAGCCTGCCAAACGCGATTCATACTACTTATCGTTTCCCCGTCACTGCTGAATATGTGATCAGGGCCACGTTCGGAGGTGAACGGCCACCAGGTTCGGAAGCGCTCGAACTCACATTGTGGATTGATGGTAAACAGGCTCAAACCTTGCAGGTGGATCCGGCCGCTACTGCGTCGTTCGCAACTGCCGCCGAGCCCCAGCAGCTTTGGGGCATTAAGAGAGAATTCAGAGTGAGTCTCAGTGCGGGCGATCACTGGTTAGCAGTGGCCATTCCCCGTGTCTATGAGGGCTTACCACCAAGTTATAACGGCCCGAATCCGTCAAAGCGTCCGATTCCGCCGCCTCCTGTCTTCAGGCCACCGCGACGTGGCACACCAGAAGAGATCGAAGCGCGCCGAAAAGAGTTTGAAAAGAAACTGGCGGAAAAGGTACCGGCCAATGGCGCCCGGGTTGGTTCACTCGAATTAGGTGGTCCATATGCCGTCAGCAAAGGAACATCAATTGAGACGCAAAAGAAAGTCTACGCCTGCGGCCATCTTAACGGCCATCACAACAAGAATTGTGCTCGCCTGATCGTGGCCCGCCTGGCCCATCGTGCTTATCGTCGCCCGGTAACGGCGAATGAAGTAGCACAACTCACTGGCCTGGTGACGCAAGTGCAAAAAGACACTGGCTCGTTTGAGGAAGGACTGTCCGTAGCGATTCAGGCGATGCTGGTCTCGCCACACTTTCTTTTTCGCGTCGAACAAGGACAAACAACTTCGCCAACTCTGACGCAACATGAACTGGCCTCGCGACTATCGTATTTTCTCTGGAGCAGCATGCCGGATGACGTTCTTCTGGAAGCAGCCGATCGCGGCCGCCTCGCGCGTCCGTCGGTGCTGGCAGCTCAGGTCCAGCGCATGCTCCAGGATCCGAAGGCCGATGCACTGGTTGATAATTTTGGTGGTCAATGGTTGCAAACGCGCAAACTTGAATCAGTGAAGCCTGATCATAAGAGGTTTGTTGAATTTGATGAGTATCTGCGCCTGTCGATGGCCCGGGAAACTGAACTCTTCTTTGCCAGCATCATGCGCGAAGATCGCAGCATTCTCGATTTCATCAATGCCGACTATTCTTATTTGAACGAACGTCTGGCCCGCTTCTATGGCCTACCCAACGTCCAGGGTCCCGACTTTCGCAAAGTCCTGTTCGCTCAAGACGCCCACCGTGGCGGATTACTTGGGCAGGCCAGCGTGCTGACCATCTCCTCCTACGCAAACCGCACTTCACCCGTACTGCGCGGTAAATGGGTGCTCGAAAATCTTGTCGGCGCGCCGCCACCGCCGCCGCCACCCGATGTGCCAAACCTTGACGAGGCAAAGATTGGCAAGACATCCTCCATGCGCGAACAACTGGAGCAGCACCGCAAGAACGCCATTTGCGCCTCATGTCATACGCGTATGGATCCGTTGGGCTTCGGCCTGGAAAACTTTGATGCTATCGGTGCCTGGCGCGCATAGGATGGCGACTTCGTGATCAATGCTGCAGGCACCTTGCCCGACGGCAAGACTTTTACCGGACCACAGGGCCTGAAGTCGATCTTGAAAGCTCAGCCCGACGCGTTTGCCGAGACCTTGACGCGAAAGCTGCTAATCTATGCGCTGGGCAG
>DATFRK010000179.1:0-3763 GCA_035263325.1 Pyrinomonadaceae bacterium
AACTACCCCAACAATAAGTGCCATCCAAACTCGCGTCGTACCGACATATGACACCACCCCAACCAGATATAGGAAAAAGAGAGCAGACACGCTGATTGCTAGCTTCTCTCTTCGGGATGCGTTTTTAAGCTCGTCTAGCGAAATCATAACTCACCTCCAATTATGAAAACCGTCCACGCCCGCTGTTAAGAGCATCCCTTGTGCCACTGCCAAACACTTCCCTTTCACATCCAGAAGGATCGGACTGGCAAAAGTTGTTTGGAAGTGGCGATTGGCAGAACGTGGCAAGATGTCGAAATACGGCAATCAACGCCTCTTCGTTAATCTGCTCTGTCGTGGCTACTTTTCCTTTCGGTTGCGCCGCAACTGCGATGTCACGGTCGCTTGCCACGTTATGGCAAGCTGTGTCGCTCCTTGAGTGGAATTTGTCGCCTTTTTGGGGTGTCGAGGGTAAAGCTCCGAGTGGCATACGTTTCGCTATCGGGGGGATTGGAGAAAGGAGCTCTATATGAACCAGATTTTGGTTTGCCTGTTGCGGCTGCTCACCGAAGTAAAGCGAGACAGAGAGAGGTAACTATGTTCATTCGCAAATCTGCCTTTGAGAATCTCGTAAAACGGTGTGACAGTCAGCAAAAGCAAATTGAGAATCTCAATGAGAAGCTCGGCATTCTAGCTCAATCATTAGGACACGAATTTGAGTTCCAACTCGTAAAATTTTGGGATTTTAGTGGCATTCGCCCGGAGCATAACAAGTTCAACAAATCCCGGGAGGAGACTTTGTCGTCGGATTGGTCCTTTTAGAGTCCGGGCCTCGGCGGCGCAGGCTAATCGCCAGAATGATTACCGTTGCTCGGCTAAATCCAACAGAATTCCCCCACCACGAATGCTATTTGTCCAGGTCAGGAACGATTTCAAACGTCAGCACGGGCTAATTTCGGTTGAGTTAGACTAGCAAGGAGCAGGTCTCGAAGACAAAAAACGAGCTCTTACAGCTTCGTCGTAAAGGAGGTTAGCGATAAGAGTTGCAACGCGACCTTTGTAGATGTCTGAGTGGTCGAACACGATTTTAGTCGCGTCGATATTCCATGCGTGCAAATCAGATTTAACTTCGGGCGGAGCTTGCTCGAGTTTAAAATCACCGGACTCACTCAGACAAACCGTGGGAAAGTCTGGAACGCCGCAAGCACCAGCAGCGCACTCTGCTGGATCATCATTAAAAGCGGAGGCCAAGCGAAATAGTATTCGGTTTGCTGTATCGTTTAATGAATGGACGTTGAATAGATAGGATGAAGACATGCCTCCAAAACGTGAAGGTCTATCCCCCTTGCGCTTCTCTCGTGTGACGTCCGCGAGAATCCAATTAAAGTTATCAGCCGACATAGCCGCGTTGGCCAATACAACATTGAGCTCGTCAGAAGCCTCGATGAACGGTATTAGTTGATCGGTTGTCTGCATTTTTCTGAGAGCCCGTACTAATATGCGACCGCCAAAACTATGGCCAATGAGATGCAATCTAGTAGAGTGGCGTTGGATATAGGGTATGAGGTCGGTCAGGACGGGCGCCAAACCCAATGCACCTATTTCTTCTGCCCGGTCACGAATTTGATAGTATGAAGCTGGCAAAAGAAGGAAGGGTTCCTGGTCTCGATTGGTTATCGTTGACGGCCAGAATACGCCCAGAACCAGTAGTTCACTGCGCTCTTTGTTCGGACCCCCGCTCATCATACGAAGACGACCATGAAGCCGACAAAGAAAGTTTTGGTAGTCCTGTTCAGCGGATGATGGGTTTTTATTCCAGCCGTGCACGAAAACAACTAGGTCTTTGATTTCCTTATCCCTAAATTCATTTTTCAGCTCCTGAAGCTGTTTCGGAAATAATTGGGAACCGCTTTTGTCAAACTCGATGGCTTTGAAAAAAACGGGGGCATTGCCCTGCTCGCACGGGAGTAGGTCAAGGTCAAGGCTTGTGTATCGCACTGCGGTGGAACAGCCCGTGACAAGGATGAGGAAGACCACTAGTTCCATCGCCTTTGTCATTGGTCGAAATCGGCTCAATTGCCACATTGGTTGTTTCATGCATGAATATCGCCGCATCGCGTCCACTTCGTTCTTTTTTTCTCCGGCAGATTGGCAAACGGACACGTCGCTATCTCCAATCCTTCAAATCTTGCTTAGTTCTTGCTCCAGCGTTCGGGCAAACGCACTTAAAGCCTTAACTCGCGCAATAACTAGTCCTTTCTCTCCGGGTCCCATCGATTGCGTCTCTTTGCGAATTTGGTCAATAAGAGCGTCGATGAGCACAGGAACGGGACGAGGCAGGTTTAACTTCACGTACAGGTCATGCCCTAGGATCAGTGCCCGCGGATCGATTGCTACCTCGTAAATCTCGTCAAGGCCGAAGGCTGATTCTGGCGTGAGCAAGTACGCACGGTATTGGCCGTTATAAGCGCCGACGCCAACGATTTGTTTGAAGTCGTTGATGGCCAACGCCCAGTGAAGCAGCCATCCGGAATTGGCAGGAATGAGATCGTTAAGATCGAACATCTCACCAGCTTGCAGGCCTCCAGGTCCGCCGTCCAAGCCCGGACGCAGAAAAGCATGGCTCATTTTAGGCGATGAATTGAGCCCGACACCCGTGAAATTGAACGACGCCCCGATAATATCCCCGTAATTGTTGATGCCCCTCGCCATGCTGCCAACAAATCCGGGTTTCTGGAGGGGACCAATGTCTGTGAACTGCAGATTTCCGGTTGAGGTCTCACACAGAAATGCACTCCAATTGCCTGGCGCGCTAACTAACCGTTCTCCAACTATCTGGCCTTGGTCGTTTATATCGTAGGCATATGTCTTAGGACCGAGATCGATAAGACCTCCATCATAGAAGAAGCCGTGCGGGTTATCGGGGCCAACTTTTTTTTTCGATATACCCACCACATTACCTTTGTTGTTAAGAGCCATCGCTTGAGACGACTCATGACCAGGGAGGACACCGAGATCCTGCGGAACGCTTCCCGCCTGAGAGTTGTATAGAAACGCATGGGGACTGCCCACATCGCCGGCCCAAGCGGCGATCAACCCATCGTTGTTTATGTCGGTGGCCACGCTGACTTGCGTACCAAAGACACTCGCCAGGTCGCTCATTACATTGCCCTCGTAAAGGAACGCTTGGCCAGCCGACCCAGTGATTGGATCGATCTCAGTGCCCTCCGGAAGCGGGTTGCTCCCCCATGCACCGACGACTTGCCCGGAGTCGTTGACTGCAAAAGCCACGCTATTGAGGCCCAAGACGGGAAGTTTAACCGGTCCAGGCATCCAGATGACGCCACGGGCCTCCGGGATGTGGCAGACTCCGACGGCGACGCCAGAATTATTGAGACCCAATCCCTTGTCACCGATAACGTTCTCTGCCGTGGGAGAGCCCAACAATTTGATCTTGTACGGAGCCATTTTCGCGTCTCCTCTTTTTTACCTAAGTTCCTCGCTGAGATTTTCGCTAACCGCGCTCCTGCCAGTGCGACTTTCTGCTGTGCGATTGAGGGCTGCCGTTTCTCCTTAACTGCATACAGCTTCTGGCATCACCCGGAAGCAAAGGTTGCTCCATGTTGTGATTCCCTTGGTTTGTTCAGGAGGAGTGGCAATTAAGCGGTGTTCGTTGTAACCAGTGTTGACGCTCAGTGTCTCGTGGTTTACGCCAAGGACGTACTGCGCACGCAGACGGCTCAAGCGGGCGGGATGCGAAGCCCGATACCTCAAGGAACTTGAA
>DATFRK010000180.1:0-2568 GCA_035263325.1 Pyrinomonadaceae bacterium
AATTGAACGCCGTCACTCCACCGCTTCCGATTACGGAACTGCTGCATGACATTTACCGGGACGATCGGCTGGCCGAGTAAACCTACGCTTGTTTGAAACTTTAACAGCTGAAATCATTGCCATCGGTTCCGAGCTCCTGGCTCCGGATCGCACCGACACCAATAGTCTCTGGCTCACCGAACAGCTCAACCGGATGGGCATCGAAGTGAAGTTGAAGACGATTGTCGGTGACGACGACGCCCGCCTCGAAGAAACGATCAAAGACGCTACCAGGCGATCCAAAGTGGTGATCACAACTGGTGGATTGGGACCCACCGAAGACGACATCACCCGCAAAATCACTGCCCG
This sequence comes from Pyrinomonadaceae bacterium, assembly GCA_035263325.1. GTDB lineage: Bacteria > Acidobacteriota > Blastocatellia > Pyrinomonadales > Pyrinomonadaceae > PSRF01. The sequence continues at coordinate 349 of DATFRK010000180.1, forward strand.
CGCACTGGGCAAGCGCTTGTTGCTTGATGAAGAAGTACTCGAGGGAATCCGCAAGCGATTCCAGGCTTTTGGAGTGGCCATGCCGGAGCGAAACTCGCGGCAGGCGATGGTCATAGAAGATGCCGTAGTGCTGCCGAATCCCAACGGCACCGCTCCCGGTATGTTCATCGATCACAACGGCACCGCGATTGTGCTTTTGCCTGGTCCACCGAGGGAAAATCGACCGATGTTTGAGAACCACGTCGCGTCGCGGCTGTCTGGGCGCGCTGGTGTGCTACGCGTAGTGAGGAGAATGCTGCGCGTCGCGGGTCTCGGAGAGTCGGCGGTCGATGAAAAGATCGCGCCCATCTACACTCAATACGACAATCCGCAGACCACGATCCTGTTCAATCAAAGCGAAATAGAGATTCATCTGACGGCCCGCGGACGAACTGAAAGCGAGGCTGAGGCACTCCTTGATCGGTTGTCCGCGCAGATTGAAGAACGGTTGGGTAACGCCGTCTTTTCATTTGCCGGTGAGACGATGGAGCAAGTGGTGGGTCTGAAACTAGTTGTGGGCGGTTACACGGTAGCCGTAGCCGAAAGTTGCACCGGGGGCTTAGTCGCCCAGCGACTCACAGAAGTGCCCGGTTCTTCCAAGTATTTCATCGAAGGAGTGGTGGCGTACGCGAACGAAGCGAAGACTCGCGAACTCGGAGTGGAACCAATGTTGTTGTTGGAACACGGCGCAGTCAGTGCCCCGGTGGCCGAGGCAATGGCGGAGGGAATTCGGCGGAAAGCACAAACAGATTTTGGTTTATCGGTAACCGGCATAGCCGGACCTGGCGGTGGCAGCGAAGAGAAACCGGTGGGTTTGGTCTACATTGCCCTGGCTGCCGAAGCCGGAACTGAACACCGTAAACTAACCTTACCCGGCGATCGACAACTGATTCGTTGGCGCGCTTCGCAAGCTGCGTTAGATCTGTTGCGGCGCAGGTTAATTTGAAACCCAGGGAGTACTGCGACCTTTGGCGTGCGGGGACTTGTCGCCGCTTTGTGATTACGCAGGTTCAACAGTGGTTCGATCACAAAGCGGTGACAAGTCCCCGCACTCCAAAGGTCGCTCCTTCGTCAAGCCTCGTATCTCTCCTCCCACCTCCTGCGATACAAGGGTTGGAATTTGAATTGATTCTCAAGGCTGGCACCCTGCAGACGCTTGACGAATTCTTTAGCGGAGACTGCAATAATTCTTGTCTGATCTAACCGCCCACTTTCTCGCTTGTGCTTGTACTCGCTGTTAGCTTCACACAACAACTCATCGCAGCGTCGACCCAACTCCTCAGCCAGCTCGCTCCTCAAGTTGCCATTGACGGCGACCACATTGTAATGCGGGATAGCTTCATCGAGCGGGTGTGATGGGATGCAGGTCAGAAACGCAGTTCCAAGTTCATGATGGTCCTGGTGCAGCTTTTGAAAGGCTGCACTTAGCTGGTGGGCAGTAAGTTTCTCTCCGCAGAATGAGTATTCAAGATCGCGTCGCCGCAGAAAATGTAAGTCCGGAAGTCCGCCTACGAAACCGCGACAATAAAACACGTCGCCGGTTTGATAGCGTTGCAGTCCGTATGGATTGCTTATCACCATCGCATAGCATTTCCCGATTTGCAGCTCGCTACCGGGCATCAAGTTTTGCGCGTGGTCCGGCAGTCCTTCCTCTATGAATTCATAAACCACCTTCCTGGCCATTGGTAGAAAACAGATCCGGTCATGCTCGAAGTGGCTCACTGTTTCGATACTCTCCGTCGACATCGAGTACATAGGGATCAAACGATAGCGCTCTGATGGCAAATGGATTGGGAGTCGATCGAGAAAGGTCTGGAGATAACCACCGGTCCAGCAGATGTACGCCTCGACTCCGGGGCCGAAGTCGCTTAGAGGTATTGGTGTCTTGCTGCTTGAGATTCGTTCCAGTCGTTCGCGACTGCCGCGGGAACTGATCCGCCTGGCGATTGAGTGTACTGCGGGCGAAAAGCTCATCGGTGTCGTGACCCAATCCTTGGTCAAGCGTGCGCTACTCTGCCACTCCTGGGCCAATTCGTCGAAAAATGCCGAAAGGGTCGCGGGATTGGTCGCGTAGAGGACTCCAGGATTCGCCAGGGCCAGAACCCAGAGCCGCAAGGCCGCCACTCCGTACCGCTCAGCCAATGCTTGTAGCGCGCGCTGGCTCTGCACTCGATAAGGCGC
>DATFRK010000181.1:0-4577 GCA_035263325.1 Pyrinomonadaceae bacterium
GCAGCCCCTCTGCCACGCCAACACCGACAGCGGTGGCGACCCCGGTCCCCACGCCGCCGCGAAATCCCAGCATCCCTTCAGGGAATGAGGATTGGCCATTCAAGGTTGGCGAACAACTCAACTACCAGGTTTTTCTTGGCGGCAGTAACGCACCGGTAGGAACGGCAAACTTCGAAGTGGCCAGACGATCGCGCTTTTTTGAACGTGACGGCTTGTTGCTCAAAGTAAAGGCTCAGACTACCGGAACGGTTGCCAAGCTCTTCGTGGCCAACGACGCGATTTCCTCCTACGTTGATCCCAAGGCGCTCTTACCATTTCGCACCGAATTTAATCTCGCCGAAGGCCGCAGACGACTTGTTCGAACTTTTACGATCAACCAGGACCGCGGCAGCGCCACGACAAACACTGGCGAAAAGATCGATATTCCGGTTGGCACGCACGACTATCTTTCCTTCTTTTACGCATTTCGCTCCTTCAACCTAAATCCTCCTAAGCGAAATGCGATTTCGATGTTGGTAGAGAATAAGGCGAAGACTATCTTTGTTAGCGCTCTTAAGCGAGAAGTCGTGGACCTGGGCGGTCAAAAAATCCCAGCTATTGCGGTGTCGTTGACCACCGATGATCCGCAGAGCGACAAATATCAGTTTCGCTTGTGGGTGAGCGATGACAGTCGACGACTTCCCTTGCGGGTCACTTGTGTTACTGAATTAGGTGCCTTGCGCGCCGACCTCGTTATACTTCCCGCCACTAGTCAGTAGACCAATTGTCCGTACCAACTGAAGCTACCGCCCTGGGTTCTCTATTGATGGCGCTTTTGAAATTGAAATCTAATTTCAATTAATCTATACTGCGTTTCGCTTGTGCAGGTCGCCGGATCCAGACAATCTCGCCGGGCCTCAGAATAACGGGAAGCATGCTTAACTCTTTCATTATTGTCCTCCGCGAAGGATTTGAATCGTTCCTCCTCGTCGCTGTAATTCTCACTTACCTTCGCAAATCCGGGCAAAAGTGGCTAAATCCCGCGGTCTACGCGGGCATCATCCTCGCCCTGTCAGCCAGTTTCGGGCTGGGCTACGTGCTCAAGAACGGCGTCGAGGACGACACTCTAACGCGAATTTTTGGGACGACGTTAGGCGGTTATGTCAGTTATTTCCTGGGCAATGAGGCACTCCGGGAAGCCGTGTTGGGGGTGGTGGCCATAGTTTTAGTCGCCACGTTGGTGATTCATATGTGGCGTACTGGACCTAAGATTCAAGAGAAAATGCGCCAACGTCTTTCAGTCGTGTCGTCGAACAGTTCAAAGATTGCCGCCATCGCCGGCGTGTTTCTCTTTACCTTCCTGATGATTACTCGCGAGGGAATGGAAACGGCTCTAATGCTGTTGCAGGTTAGAGGCGGTGAGTTTATCTACGGTGCCCTACTGGGTCTACTGGCGGCAGGTGGGTTTGCGTGGGCCTGGGCCAGTTTTGGTCACCTCATCAACGTCAAACGATTCTTCCAGGTTACCGGTATCTTTCTCCTCCTGTTTATGGTCCAGGTGGCAATCTATTCGTTTCACGAGTTTGCCGAGGCCGGCTTGTTGCCAAACAGCGAAGTACTGCACGCCGCCACGGAAAAGTTCTCGCCTGACGGTCTCTATGGCAAATGGTTCTCTCCGCTGATGGTGTTCCTTTGCGCTGTCTGGTTGTTGGTCGCCTGGTTGGTAGACCGCGCCCGGGAGACGCGGGTGTCGAATGATATGCCCAATTTAACTCACACCAGTTAAGCCAACTTAGCCAGTTCCCTCTTCAACAACTTTCCTGTCGGCCCTTTCGGAATGTCTTTGACGAACCGGATCGTCTTGGGACATTTGTAGTCTGCCAGGCGGGCCTTACAAAACTCGATCAACTCTTCAGCGGCTAATGCTGCCCCTTCCCGCATAACTACAAAAGCAGCTACTTCCTCGCCATAGAGATTGTCCGGCACTCCTACCACTGCTGCGGCCGCGACCAACGGATGTTGATAGAGCACCTCATCGATCTCGCGTGGGTAAATGTTTTCGCCGCCGCGAATGATCATGTCTGACTTGCGATCGACGATGTAATAGAACCCGTCCTGGTCACGATAGCCAATGTCGCCTGTATGAAACCAACCATTGCGAAAGGCAGTCTCAGTTGCTTCCGCATTCTTGAAATAGCCCTTTAAAACATTGTTGCCGCGCAACACGATCTCACCAAGCGCGCCGTTGGCCATGTCTTTGTCTGCCTCATCAACCACCCTCATTTCATTGCCGATCGGAAGCCCACAGGATCCCGGACGGCGCCGTTCATCCGGTGGGTTGAAGGTTGAACGGCAAGTAGACTCGGAAAGACCATAGCCTTCGATAACCAGGCAATGAAATGTCTCTTCAAACTGTCTCATGACCTCGGCCGGCACAGGGGCGGAGCCACACATCGCAAAGCGGAGTTGACTGGTCTCAAACTCCTGCGGCACTCCATCAGGGTAAGTCTTCAGTAACATTGAAAGCATCGTGGCGACCGAACCAAATGAAGTGATCTGATACTCGGAAATGATCTGCCAAAACCGCGAGGCCGAAAACTTTGGACTTACGACCGTGGCGCCGCCGCCGTAGAGTGCGGCCATCGTGGTCACCGACACGGCGTTCATGTGAAATAGCGGCATGATCGTCAGTAAACGATCGTTGCTGGTGAATCCCAACCAGTGGCTTATCTGCCTGGCGTTGGCGATGAGGTTGCGATGCGTCAACAAGCAGCCTTTTGGTTTTCCCGTCGTACCCGAGGTGTAGATGATGATCGCCTCGTCATCAAGGCCTGCTGCCGACGCCGGTAGTGTTGCGCCGTTGAATTCACTTGTGACCTGATTTTCGTCGTCGAATTGAATTACCGTTTGCAGAGTTGTGAGCTGTGGGCGCAGTGGATCGATGAGTGGCACGAACTGCGAGTGGACCAGCAACGCTCTAGCTTCTGAATTCGAGATGATATAGGCAATCTCCTGGGCCTTGAGCAGGGAGTTTACGGGGCCGGCGATCGCGCCAATCTGCCAGCAGGCAAAATAAGCAATCACATATTCGACACTGTTTGGCAGGAGCAGACTGACCACATCGCCCTTGTGCACCCGTTTGGCCATCAACATTGTGGCGAGGCGAGCGACTGCCGCCTGGAATTCTGTATAGGTGTACTGGCGATCGTCGGCTTCCGAAAACAGAAATCCTTTGTCCGGGGCTTCCCTTACCTTGCTCTCAAGTAACTCGCCGAGGTTAGCGAATAATTCGCTGCTAGGCTCGACTATGATGTTGGTCTGTGACATAGGTAGTTGGGCATGATAACGCAACGAAAGGCACTCAATACAGTTTGTCAGCCTGGACACGCAGGAAGGATCCACTCTGCGCTAACCTCAGCGTGCTCTGCGTGATATATTGCACCGCACGGAACCTGCGCCAAAGCACCTTCATCTGCGACTGCATCTTTACGATTGGTAATTCAATACGATGACTACCTACAGCAATTTCATCAACGGCAAATGGGTCAAATCGAGCGCGACTAAGAAAGTTGCCAATACAAATCCCGCTAATACAGACGACGTAATCGGCGAAATCCCACTGGCGACCCGCGAGGAAGCCCGGGCCGCTGTCGAAGCAGCAGCCAATACTTTTCGGAGTTGGCGCTCCACTCCCGCACCGACCCGCGGTCGCATCGTAGCGCAGGCAGCCCGGTTGATGGAGCAACACAAGGAAGAACTCGCGCAGATACTTACCCGTGAAGAAGGCAAAACAATTGCCGAATCCCGAGGCGAACTGCAACGGTCCATCAATGTCGCCGACTTTTGCGCGGGTGAATCGCGCCGGCTGAACGGTGAGACAATCCAATCAGAGCTACCACTCAACTTTGCCTACACCATCAAACAGCCTCTCGGCGTAGTGGCTTGTGTAACACCATGGAATTTCCCCGTGGCCATCCCGGTTTGGAAGATCGCACCGGCGTTGGTAGCTGGTAATACCGTTGTCTTCAAGCCGGCTTCGCTAACTCCCGCGACTGCGGTGCGCATCGTTGAACTATTCGAGGAAGCTGGCATTCCAGCCGGAGTGTTGAACTTGATTCTTGGTTCCGGATCCGAAGCGGGCGACGAGATAATTAATCATCCAGCAGTTAAGGCTATTTCCTTCACCGGCTCAAACGGAGTGGGCATCCGGCTTTACGAACAGGCTTCGCGGCGTGGCGCCAAGGTCCAATGCGAGATGGGTGGCAAGAACCCGGTCGTCGTAATGGAAGATGCCGATATGGACCTCGCCGTCGAATCAACGGCCCAGGGAGCGTTTGGATCGTCGGGGCAAAGATGCACCGCAACTAGCCGCGCAGTGGTAGTTGATCAGATTGCTGACGAGTTCGTGGCCCGCATCGCCAAACGGGCCCAAGCGATGCGGCTCGGCTCCGGTATCGATCCGCAAACTGAAATGGGTCCCAGCGTTGACGAAAGCCAGTTCAATACGGTGCTCAGTTACATCGACATCGGCAAAGAAGACGGGGCAACCCTGGTCTGCGGCGGCTCAAGAGCAACCGGAGATGGCTTGGATAAAGGCT
>DATFRK010000182.1:0-4125 GCA_035263325.1 Pyrinomonadaceae bacterium
CGTCGGTGCGGTCCTGGGACCGACGCTTAGTATGTTCACGAAGAACATCTGGTTAATTATTAAACTCGTCGTGGCCCTGTTTGCGCCGCTTGAGATTTTAAAGGCACTGAGTTTCTATCCAAACCAACCGAGTTGGCAGTGGGTCGTCGGCGTTGTTCTCCTCGGTCTGCTGTGCCAGGCATTGATCGCGCCGGCCGTCATCTACGCCCTCGTGACCTTGAGACGTACCGGGGTAGCCCCAACTCTCAACGACTCCTACCGCTGGGCCTTGAGTCGATTGGGCAAGATATGCGTCTGTGCTGTGGCGGTCTACGCACTGACGGCTCTGGGCTTATTACTATTTGTGATTCCAGGAATAATTGTAACTGTGGCGTACTTCCTGGTTTACCCAATCGTGACTCTCGAAAACCTCGGTCCTGTGAATTCACTGGATCGCAGCTGGAACCTGACCAAGGGTCATCGTTGGCGAATCTTCCTGGCGCTGTTAGTTATGATGTTGTTGTGTTGGGGGGTCTCGGCGCCACTGAACGCGGTTACCGCGGCGTTGGTTTCATTTGGAATCACGTTTTGGCCGGTCCAGGCGACGGTGGCTTTAGCGACCGATATAATTGGCGAATCCCTGACAGTACTTTCGTTGGTGATCTACTTGAGTATTGTTGAGTTTGAGCTACCACAGCAAACCTCGCTGCTCAGGAGAGAATCTTAGGAACCGTCACTCTTATCGCAGTCTTTTTCAAGCAAGCAAAACATGTACTCAGCTCAGATCACTCGCGCTAATCCTACCTGTATCGTTCTGCTGCTCGATCAGTCAGGGTCGATGTCTGATCCGTTCAGTGGCGACGCGAGCAACAAGAAGTCTGACTTTGTCGCCGAGGTCGTCAATCACACTCTCCACGATCTTGTCATCCGCTGCACAAAAACCGAAGAGGTACGTAACTACTATTACATCTCAATTATCGGTTACGGCCGCTCAGTCGGTCCGGCGTTCAGCGGACCACTTTCGTCAAGAGGAATGGTTCTGATCTCCGAAGTGGCCGATTTTCCGCTCCAGGTGAAAAATAGTTACAAACGAGTATCCGATGGCGCGGGTAGTTGGGTAGAAATTCCAGTGCGCTTTCCGGTTTGGATCCACCCCACCGCCGAAGGCAAAACACCAATGTGCGAAGCACTCTCGCTGGTGAAGAGTACTCTCGAAACCTGGTTAGCGGCACACCCGCGAGGCTTTCCGCCAACGGTGCTGCATCTGACTGATGGTGAATCGAGCGATGGTGACCCGGATTACGTTGGCCGCCAGATCATGTCGCTGAAAACCGACGATGGGAACGTGTTGCTCTTCAATTGCCATATCTCGGCCCAGCACCGCCAGAAGATCGAATATCCCGGCGAGGACATATCGCTGCCGGATGGATTTGCCCGCACCCTGTTTCAGATTTCCAGTCGCCTGCCGCAAAGTTTTCTAGCGGCGGCGGCGCAGTTGGGAGTGCAGGCGCTGGACGGTTCGCGCGGTTTTGTTTTCAATGGTGATCCGTCCTCGATTGTGCAGTTTTACGAAATTGGCACGAGTTTAACTGGAATGACGCCTTATCGTTGGATGGACGACAGAACGGAGACTGCGTGACCTCTCCCGTCATCATCACATCCCCGCAGTTGCAAGTGAGAACCTTCTTGCTGCCGAAGAGGGCTCATACCGCGGTCGAATGTGAGGACGCAATCGGCATTAATGAACTGCATCATAGGTTTGCCCTGGCTGATGGAGCCACTGAAGCATTTGACGCCCGGAACTGGGCCCAACGGCTGGCACTGAATTGGGTGCAAACTAGAACGACGTTGTCCCTGCCAGGGTTCTCAGAATGGCTGGCCGCTGAAGGTCGCAGCCTTCACGATTCGTGGAATGAACTAAAACTGCCGTGGTATTCAGAAGAGAAAGCGAGAGGCGGATCGTTTGCTGCTTTCGTTGGCGTCGAACTTGAACCAGCATTCGACGGCTGGCAATGGCGCGCGATTATTCTGGGTGACTCATGTCTCTTCCACTGCCGGCAACACACGCTGCTCAAAAAGCTTCCGCTGACAAAATCGGCAGATTTCGGTTCCAATCCAGTACTCGCTGCTTCTCATCCGTCAGTCCAGGCGACCACTTTCGAACACGTCGTCGTCGATGGCGGCGTTATGAAGCCGGGAGATCAATTGTTACTCTTAACGGACGGCGTGGCAGCCTGGTACCTGCTTTTGGACGAGACTGGTGATTTTGAAACGCGTTCGGTCTTCGCGCGTGTGCTGCGTGACGAAGACAATGCTGCCTTAACTCAACTCTTTGAAAGCGAACGCTCAACCGGGCGACTTAAAAATGACGACATAGCTATCATTTCCTTAGAGGTGTAACCAGAAGATCGGTGCGCGCGTCGACTACCATCCCTACCAGCCGCAGGAACTGGCCCTCCGCCCGTCAGTTTACGGAGGCGGTCCAGTGCCCGGCCATCTGCTTTGCCGATCCTCTGTTAAAGGGTACCTTGCCGGCAATCGATCGCCTGGGCATGCCCCTGGTTACCTCCGGCCAGTTCGCTTACGTCTACAAACTGAAATCTTCGCGGGGTGGTAACGACTTTGCCGTGCGCTGCTTCCGCGGTTACCTCGGCGATCGTGACCAGCGCTATCGGGCCATCCAGCAGCATCTGAAAAATCATCCCTGCGCTTACCTTTCCGACTTTTCTTACGCTCCCGAAGGAATCCTGGTCGGCGGTAGTCGCTACCCGATCCTCTTCATGCAGTGGATTGAGGGGCCAACGCTAGATCTCTACCTGGAAGAGATGGTCGAGCGGAAAGAAGTTCTGCTACACCTCGCGCAGGAGTGGCTCAAACTGTTGGCTGCATTGCGCGACGCTGAGGTGGCGCATGGTGACCTGCAGCATGGCAACATTATTGTCGAACACGGCGGCCTGCGCTTGATCGATCACGACGGTCTGTTTGTCCCGGAGATGGCGCAGTGGACGTCGAGTGAGGTGGGCCACCAGCATTATCAACATCCGAAACGCGATGCCCACCAGTTTGACTCGAATCTTGATAATTTTTCCGCCCTTGTCATTTACCTGTCCTTGATTTCACTCGCGGAAAAACCGAGTCTTTGGCGCGAATATCACGACGAGAATTTGCTTTTCACGAAGTCAGACTTTCTTGCTCCTGAAAGTTCACCCTTGTTCGCGAAAATAAGAGAGTTGGGGGCGGAGCAAAGCCGCCTCGCTGAGGCGCTGGCCGCGGCGGCACAAGCTCCTCCTGCCGACGCTCCTTGTTTATTGGATCTGGTGAATCTGCCACCGAGCCTTCCTTCCTGGATGACAACTCCGGTCAATCTGGAGTCGAAAACCAGGACCAGGGAAGTAAAGATTAATCCGGCCGAGCGACAACCGCATCCGCGTTGGCGCACCAGGGAGGCCCCGAGATCGTCGACACCAGCCCCAACGCCTTTTTCAACTTATCAGACCCTGTTTAGCGGACCTGCGGCTCCGGCCATGGCCTCCGCGATGGGAAAAATCAAAGACCCTTCCGCCATTTGGACGAACACGCCGATCCTGGCCCGCGACATGATGGGCAAAACATTTCTTTGGTGGTATTGGGGAATCTACTTGTTCGTGCGCTTGTTCGGTTTGGATTTTCTGCCGTCGCTCGCGATCGCGATATTCCTCGTGATCCTCGCTGGTTTGATCTATGGCTTCATGCGAGCCCGACAAATAGCGTTGGCCGCCTCACAGGTTAAAGGTACTGCAACGGCAGGTCCGCTGCCCGCTGCCGTTCAGCCACCTGCAATGCCACATCCCACTCCCAGTAGCTCGCTGCCACGCCCTGTCTCGAGTATCACGGCCAATGATCCCATCATCGGCAATACCGCGTTGAATATCTATCACGTTGCTAATTGTGATTGGGTGAAGCAGATCCTTAACAAGAATAGAGTTAGCTTCACCTCTTCCACTGAAGCTTCTTTGGCGGGATATAAACCCTGCCAGGTGTGTTCGCCCTAGCCAGTCGTCCGCAGAATGCTTTACTCGCAAAACTCTCGCGCAAACGAGGTCAGTACATCACGACAGGCCAGCACCTGATCCACCAGCACGTACTCTTCAAGACCATGAAAGCCTT
>DATFRK010000183.1:0-2547 GCA_035263325.1 Pyrinomonadaceae bacterium
GAGGCTTTCACAAACACGTAGGCATCTTTGCTCAGCACTCTTTCAGGGGAATCGTCAGGACGCGATGCACGAAATGTCGGTCCGTCTTTTCCAACCACTAATGCATAAACCGGGGCTTCTCGATTTTCACGGTGAAACTTCATTTGGAAGCGGTCCATCAATAATGTGCGGAGCATCAGCAGAATTTCATCTTCGCGCGCCGGACTTGCAGCCTTGCCTGCAATGTCGTACCGGTCTTCGTAAATCCATCGTGGACCTAACAACTGGCGATTCGTTACGCCGAAGGCTAATTTGACGTACTCCGCCAGCGAGACGCCGGTGTAATCGAAATTCCCTGGCGTGATCTTCCGCTGAGGCTCGCCTCCAACTGTTTTGTTCAATTTGATCGACACAACTTCAAAGGCGGGGGAGCTTGTGGCGCCGGTCTGCCCTTCACTTCGACTCGAGGGTGGTATCAGGAGTGAGATGAACGACCACGCGACCAGCGCCACAAAACGAATTGGCTTCTTCATATCGCCGCTCACTGGGGCGCGGTAATCCGGAGTTCTACCTGACCATCTTCCGTGGGGAAGAAGAGCGCTCTCAGGTGCTCATCGTAACTTCGAAGCGCCGAGCTTATTTGTTCTACCGATTCCTGTGAGAGGGTATCGCCCTCTCGAACGGGTAATCGCGCCATTAAGTCGCGACTCACAGAGTCGTCCAGCCCTGGGGTGCTGATACCCTTAACCGAACGACCCACGAATAGCGTTCCCGGGCCTCCGCGAACTCCACCCCGGCCGCCGCCCCCACGCTGCCCACCGACCGGACCACCGCTGCGCAACGTCCCAGGACCGCCGCTGCGACCGACACCCACCGGCAGCGGTGTGTTATTGAATTCGCGTTGAAGAGCAGCCAACCTACTCTGCAGTTCTGCTACTTCCGACGCGCCAATGTTGTTGCGCGCTTGCAGTAGTTTCTGGATATCGGCTATTGCCCTTTCCAACTCTCGCCGGCGAGCGATGACGTCATTCTGTTCCGGTGCCTCCTGCAACGCCCGCGCCGCGTTGACCAGATACTCACGCTGTCGTATTTGCACCTCTTCAAGTTTCATGCCTTCCGGAGTTAGGACGGTGACTGGGACTTCGAGCGTGGGCACAGTCTGTGCGCGCGGGACCTGCCCCTCCCGCACTTGAACCTGTTGGCCTTGGTCGGAAAAGGAGATGCTGACCTGACGAGTCCCGCGTGCTGCATCACTCGTGAAGTGCCAGTTCAAAACAGATTCGAGAGCCGGTTTCCGCAATTCTTCAGGGCCGCTCAACACTCGGGCATCCGATACGTTGCCCGCCGAGTCCAACTTCACTTCAAGCTGCACCGTCCCGGTGATTCCCTGCTTCTGTATCGGTTCCGGATAACGAACAGGAGTTCGGTGGATCACGGACGAGCTTCCTAAATCCACCTTCACACCCGGTGCGTCCTGGCCACGAACCCAAGTCACGTTCCACGCCAAACACAGGGCACCAATCCCAATGGCCAGGATCGCCGGCAGTCGCGAGGCACCATGTTCTTTTCCTTTAACGCCAACAAGCCTTTGGATTCGATACAACAAGGGCCCGCCGGTGCTGGCCATTGCGACGTTAGGAGCGCTCAAGCGAAGCTTCTCGAGTCTGGTCAGCGCTTTCGCGTAGCGCAGCGCATTGCCGCAGAAGCGCACGGCGAGATCATCGCAGCACAGTTCGCGCTCGACCCGGATTCGTTTTGAAATCCACCACACCGCTGGATGGTAGAAAAGCAGCGTCTCCACGAGCATCTGGACCATGTTGACAAGGTAGTCGTATCGTCTGATGTGCGCGATTTCGTGCGCGATGATTGCCTCGAGTTGCAGCGACGTTAGCCCCATCAAAGTCGCAGGCGGCAGCAGTATCACCGGCCGCAACCAGCCTATGACACTCGGGGATTCCGCCATCGAAGACATCAGTGCGCGAACTCTCCGCGGGACGCCCATAATTTTTGTCAGCCGAGCAACGACTCCTGTGATCGATTCACCGGAAGGACTGCCGCGTCGTCTCAACGTAAACGCGTGCTTGTAACCTAAGATCAACCGCACGGAGAACAGCAGCACACCCACAGACCAAAACTGCAGTGCCCAGAGACGCAACCAGTTCAGCCAAAGTGTCGAGCGTGGCTGTAAGTGCGCCGCAGCCGTGGAAATCACTTCCGAAACGCCCGCTACACCAGTGACCGCTCTCGTGGGCGCCGGCCGTGAGTACAGCAGCCACGTCGTCACGAGCGGCATCACGGCCAGCAGGGCGAGCGCCAGACAGCTTGTGATGTAGCGCGAATTGGGAGAGCGCCTGCGTAATCCGAACAGGGCCAACCCAAGAGCAACACCAACGATCGAGCCTTGCCAAACGAAGTGGATCAGTGCTCCGCTGATCGCGGATGCTAGAGGGGTCATCGGGAGCCTCCTTCGATGCGATCCAGCAACTTTTCGATTGCCTCCAAATCCTTGGCTGACGACTTCTTCGTGGCGAGTGCTTGCATAACTAGCGCCTTTACCGAACCGCCGAA
>DATFRK010000184.1:0-9489 GCA_035263325.1 Pyrinomonadaceae bacterium
AGCATCGTGTGGCCCAACATCATCAGTGGGTTTGCTATGGGGTTCATTTTTGTGCCCCTGACAACAATGGCGATGGGGACGTTGCCGAATGAGCAGATGGGAAATGCTTCGGGAGTTTTCAATCTGATGAGGAACACTGGCGGCAGCCTGGGTATCGCGGCGATGACCACAATGTTGGCCCGAGGTGGGCAACTACACCAGGCGGCGTTGGTCCAACACATCAATCCCTACGATCCGGTGTTGCAACAGCGGGTACATGAAATGACTGGTACTTTTCCGGGAGGCGCCGCTACCACCGGGACACAGCATGCGTACGGCGGGATTTATGCAATGGTAGCGAAGCAAGCGATGGTACTGTCGTACATCGACAACTTCCGCATGTTGGCGTTTATTTGCGTGGTGTGTATCCCGGCAGTCTTTCTCTTCAAACGCGTCCGAGTTAAGAAGGGCCCCGTCGCCATGCACTAGCAGAAGTCAGGAGCAGGAGCTCCTGACCGCTGCTCCTGTCTTTTCGCTACTGACCAACAATCGTGAACTCTACATCATCCGGACTTTCCGCGAGTTTCCTATCCTGACCATTAAACGCAGTCACCTGCCAACGATAAGTACCACTCTTTAACGGCTGATCGAGACCAAACGATGTTCCCTCCACTCGCTTGTTGGTGTACGGCGAAGTGACCAGGTGATCATTCGGGTAGACGCTAACTTTGTAATAGGCCGCTTCCGGGTAGGGTTCCCACTTGAGCTCAAGTCCTTGCGTGCTTACCTTTGCCGCTGCTTTCGGATTCGTTAGTTTTAGATCGCTCTTAAACAGATGGGTGGTGTTGACGAAGAGTGTCTTATCTGCAGCGACCTCATATTTAGCTGCACTGATGCCGGCAAAGCCTGAAGTGGCAAACACGTATTCGTCAGTATCAAAGACGCGTGCGGTCAAGGCTTCATAGGCTTTTGGCGGCACATTCGCAATCACATAAATGCCGTCACTGTCTGTACGTGCGCTGTAGATCTTGCCACCGCAACCGCTAACAAAGCGGCTAAAGGTCTCACACAACTTGACCTCGATATTAGGCGCGGGTTTGTTGTTATAAAAGACCTTACCTTGTACGTTGCCCGTTCCTGGCGCAGGTTTCGTTTTTTCCGGCCCAGCCTCAGCGGCAGCATCAGGTGTTGACGATGCGGAATTAGTTCCCGACTTGCCGCCCATCTTGCAATTCAGGATAGTCAAACAGCAGATCGCCCCCACCACTATCAATAGTTTTTGCCTATTCATCAATTGACCTTTCAGTTTATCGAGAATCACGATTACGCCTGGCAGTAATTTACCACGTCCAAACCATGATCCGATTTCTCACCTTTGTTCGAGGAAAAGAAGCGCCTATTCTGACTGGTTTGAAGTAATCTGCGTAATCTGTGGATGCTTTTTTATCTCCGCTTCCTCGGCTTCTCCCCAAACCAATACCATGTTGGCTCAGGTTCGCTGCCGTACTTTCGCAGCAGAGCATCAATCGGCGCGTTGACCGGGACGTGTCGATCATTCAACTTCGCGCCCGCGGCGATCAAGGTCTCAATGATTTCGCTATACACATCCGGGTCTCCTCCGTGGGCCGCAGACCACAACGTTTGTCCCAGTACTGTACCGCCATACTCATTCTTCAATTCTAAAGGAGCGTTGAGCTTGAGCAACAGTTTCACTGTCGAGAGCCGGCCGACAATTACCGCCCAATGCAAACCGGTCTGACCGTCGCCATGGTGTGCCGCAAGGTTGACACCCTGATCCGCCAGGAACTGGACCACTTCGTGTTTGCCCCACATGCATGCATAAACGAAGGCCGACTCCGCCTCTTTCTTAGTCACCCCAGTTTTTAAGCGGCCGTCACTCTTAAAGAAACTCATGACAGCCTCGAGGCGTCCAATTCCTGCTGCCCCTACGATATTCAATCGTGCACCTCGTTCCGCCAGGAAAATGGCGGCTTCCGGACGGCCATTCGACAAACAGCCAAGGACTGCGCTCTGCTTGTTGCCGGCAGATTCAGGATGGTCTATCCGCGCTCCGTGGTCCAACAACACCTGCAACAACGGATTCTGTACACCCGCCTTGAACGGGTGAACGCTGGTTGCCACGAGTCCCAAAGTGGTGGCACCGCCACCGTAGACGTCTGCCTCAGCATCGATCTCGGCGCCGGCCGCGAGTAAGAGCTCTGTGATCTTAAGAATGTTCTGAGGAGTCTTCTGGCGATAACCTTCCACGCCGTTGGCGGCGACATAGTGCAGCAGTGCCGCTCTGTGTTCACGCGTCGAACGCATTTTTACGAGTCGCGGATCTTCGCGCAACAGCCGTTTGAGAACGGCTGGCTTACCGTTGACGATCGACTCGACCGCTGCTTCATACCTTGCTGTCGCGGAGGTTGGTTGCGCGAGGCCCTCAAGATGCTTGGCAAATTTCGGCCAACTCTCGAATCCATGCCAACGCGCTACGACGTATTGCGCCTCAGTCAGTTTGCAATTGGAACCGTCTCGCAGCAGTTTGCCAGTTGCGTATTGTTCAACTTCGTCAACCCTGCGATTGAGCCAGCGAGGCAGACGCGGGTCCTTAAGCCCCATTAATCGAGCGACGGACTTCAGCCATTTCTCGGCCCAGAGTGCAATTGCCTCCGAATTACCGGATTGAGCGGCCTTACAGGCTTTCGTCAGATCTTTCGCGAGTTTCTTGTAGCGTTCTAAGCTTGGTTTTGGCGGGAGGGGGATTGCGTCATGCGGATTGGGACCCATACGAAGCTCCTTTCATTTGATAGCGAGCAGTGCTCAGCCATCGAGTGTGCCTGGTTGTCCGCCGGAATCAGGCTGAAAGAAGATTCGCAAATGAGTTTTGCTGATGAAGGTGGGCAACGCCCTTTCCGCGGACTGGATGCGCCCTTCGCGCCGCGGAGAGTATAGCCCTACAAGGAAGAAAAGCGTTAGCTATCAGCAGATGTGGACGCGAATCCCACCAACGGCAGTTGGTGGGATTTTCTAATCGTAGGTGCCGTTCCCTGTAGAAAGGACCTGAACCATCCACCAACTGCCATTGGTGGAATTCCAGCACTTGATTGACGTTAGTCGACGTAATCTGTCGATGGTTTTTACTTCTTGCCGAACCCGGGATTCACGAGTTGGTGGTAGATCTCGTCCATGCGCTCAGGAGTCTCCGGCATGCCGTGGTCGAGCCACCACTTCAGCAGGGAAAACAATTCAAACGCCAGGAAGTTTGCGAGGATCGGAATTGGCACCCTTGCCTGTTGGGCAATGTCGGCGCGAGCGTTCAAGGCTTCTTCGATCTTTTTGCTCAAGTAAGTGGAGCCTCTCTTAAAGAGCGAGTCGGTCTTTCGCGACCTGACAAGGCCCTTGTAGAACGATTGCGCCTCCCGCAAATGATGGAACAGGTGAGCAACCGGCACAAAAGAATCGTCGCCCGCTTTCTCCCAGTCAAAGTGGTCTGAAAATGCGTCCAGGAATCTTTCCCAATCCTGCTGTAACAGATCCTCTTTGTCTCTATAGTGAGTGTAAAAAGTGGAGCGACCCACGTCCGCGCGGTCAATAACATTCTGCACCGTAATATCGTCGAAGCGTTTTTCCTTGATCAATTCCATCAGGGCATGACTCAGCTGGCGCCTGGTGCGTTGTTGTCGCCGGTCAACATTCTTCTTCGTGGTCATTGGTAGTCGCTCGTTGATGCAGTAGCCCCATATTAGGCGGGCTACTCGACCGAGGTCACGGAAGCGCTTCTGGCAGAGCTACCGAACAGCAAACTCAGTTTTGTCCAATATCGAACTCTTTAAACGAATTAATCTAAAACAGGTTGCGGATCTTTTCGTAGAGTGTACCGCTTGGAGCAAAGAACTCTTCACAAAATTGGAGGAAAAGAAGATGCGGTTAAGAATCACTTCCGGTTTGGCGATAGTGGCACTCCTACTGGTCACGGTTACGGCCTGTTCGGCAGTAGCCCGTCATCATGAACAACTCGCGTCGCACCTGGTGGCGGTAGCCGACACGGACGATCCAATTTCCGGCGAATGGAACGTTTCCTTCTTCGTTCACGGCCAGACGACACCGGCAACCTTTAACCTGAAACTCGAAGGCAACAAGATCACTGGTACAGCCTTTTCCGAGCACACCGGCCCGGGCACCATCCGCGACGGTTCCTGGGACAAAGGCAAGCTCAACTTCACTCTCGATTTCAAAAACCACCAATCCATCGTTATCACGGGAAGTCTTCAAGAGGCGAAACTCGTTGGCGAGTTCACCACTGAAGGCTTCACTGCCAACTGGGAAGCACAGCGAAAATAAGCTGGGTGGCCCGATAACGGAGTGAAACTCAACTCTCTGCGCTAACCTCAGCGTGCTCTGCATCTCTGCGGTGAGAGTGATCGTTAGCAGGCGGTCACCGCAGAGGCGCAGAGCACGCTGAGGTTAGCGCAGAGAAAAACTCGACGCCCGCCTTGCCTTTCGCTGAGAAACTTTCAACTCTGTGATCTGTTTGATCTGTGGCTATACTCTCTTCATAGATGCGCAGATCTCGACTCTTTCTCCTGGCCATCGCCCTTTTAGTTGCGGCAACCGTCACTTTCTTTTATCTCAAACACCGCCGGCTGCCGCCAACCCAGTTCGACTGGAGTGCCCAGGTGTTCAACCTGGCCGGCGACGGTTCGCCGCTTGTTCTGTCTGATCCATTCGGCATCGCCATCGGTAGCGACGGCACGATCTACATTGCTGACGCGGGCGAAAACAATCGCATCAGCAAGCTCACTACGGCAGGAGCTCTCATTCATCTGGCCGGTAGTGGGGAAGGGTACGCTGATGGCTCACCAGGAACCTTCAATTCACCTTCAGGCCTCGCTATTGACTCTGACGGCAACGTCTACGTCGCCGACACGGGCAACAATCGCATCCGCAAGATCACTCCGGAAGGCGTTGTTTCGACCGTTGCCGGCAGCGGCGTTGCGGGATATGCCGATGGTCCGGCGACCGCGGCGCAGTTTGATGGTCCAATCGGCGTTGCAGTTGACGCGAATGGCAACCTCTACGTCGCTGATACCTACAACGATCGCATTCGCAAGATCAGTGCGAGTGGGCAAGTGATCACAATCGCCGGCGCGGGCCGCCCGGGTTACACAGACGGTGAAGGCGGGAATGCACTCTTCGATACTCCCTGCGCAGTCGTAGTATCCGCGGATGGAACTCTCTTTGTCGCTGATACCGGCAACAACCAAATACGCAAGATAACGCCTGCCGGACAGGTCTCAACCGTCGCTATTAGCTTCGCTGCGGAAACAAATCGCACCTGGTTGCGTTTACCGGTTGGTCTGGCGCTGACGCACGATGGATTCTTGTATGTCACTGAACTCGATCGCGGCACGGTGGTACAAGTAGCGCCAGACGGTAAGGCTTGCGTGATTGCCGGGCTAGGATCGGGCTACGCGTCGGGTTCTGCCGAGGTGGCCCGATTCAATCAACCCGCGGGCCTCGCCGTTGATCCGCGCAACGGCGATCTGGTGGTGGCAGATGCGGCCAATTACCTGGTACGACGGCTGGCACATGAGTCAGGGGAAACAGCGGGAAGAGGCGACGGGGAGACTGGGGGACAGGGCGAGGAAGCAACCACCGAGGTCTTGCCGCGACTAACCCCGGCGACGCTCGGAATAAAGAATCTCAGCTGGCCTGTAGCGCCCCAGGACCAGCCGCATGAAGTAGTAGCGACGATGGGGGAAGTGCGCGGTAGTTTTGACTCAACCGATAGTCGTGATCACTTGCACAGTGGTTTGGACGTGGTGGGCACGTACGGCGAAGTAGTTCACGCTATCAGATCTGAAAAGGTAACCAGTCCCCTACCGAACTGGGGATTCAATTCATTATCAGAAGGGCTTCGGGTTGGCGTGCTGTCTTACGTCCACGTGCAAGTTGGACGGGACCTCAATACACGGGTATTCAGCGATCCACGCTTCATTCCAGTGAAGACGGATGATGGCCAGTTGGCCCGGATACGACTCAGGCGGGGCACTCGTTTTCAGCCGGGAGATGCGCTCGGTACGATTAACAAAATGTACCATGTCCATCTCATCGTTGGACCACCGGGCGCCGAGGTCAACCCGCTCTCGCTTTCACCCGTGGGATTTAGTGACAAGATTGCGCCGCTCATCGAAAAAGATGGCATTCAACTTTTCGACGAGCAGGGAACGAGGTTTAATGAACAACAACAAGGCCGTTTAGTCGTCAATGGTCGAGTGCAGATAGTGGTTGATGCTTATGATCGTAATGATCTGAACTCCGAGCGCCGCCGCCTGGGTCTTTATCGTCTTGGCTATCAGGTTCTCCAATCCGATGCCAACCTCACTCCAGCTCCCGGCTTTAGCGAACCACACATCACCATCATCTTTAACCGCCTGCCAAATAAAGTGGACGCCCCAAAGATTGCCTATGCCGCTGATAGCGGCATCACCGTTTATGGCAGCAAAATGACGCGCTTCCTCTATCAGGTGACCAATACAGTTCGTGACGGGCGCGCTGAGGTGGGAATGTGGGATACGAGCAAATTACCAAAGGGCGATTACGTGTTGCGCATTATCGGCGCCGACCACTCAGGCAATGAGACTCAAGCTGATGTGCTGCTAAGGATCAAATAGAGAACCCGGAGCAGTAGCGACGGGATGCTATGGTCAACCCCGAAATCAGAGAGCATCAGAGATATCAGAGAGTTGAACCCAGCATCCCGTCGCTACCGCTCCGCGTTCTCTATTTGGTGCAGCATGGCGTAGTTTTCGCGATAAGGACCGTAGGTCAATCGAAACAGCGCGGCTGACAGGAAGGAGGCCAGTCCAACCGTGATTGCCAGCGAGTAGCCCACCATCTTTGCGCCCCAGAAGTCGTTCAGAACTCCCACTAACCATGGACCACCAATCAGGCCAACTACGTTGATGGTGAATAGCAGCACGGCCGAGACCTGGCCACGCAGTTGGTTGGGTACGATCAACTGCAAGGCGGCATAAGAGCTGCCCACTGGCATCGCCAGGAAGAAAAGGGCAGGCGCTAACACTGGGATAGTCCAGCGTAAATCCTGTATCACCATCGCCAGGATGAAAAAGACGCCCGCGCCCAGCGTGCTGACGACGCCAACCCGCAGCGGCGCTTCGCTGCGACTGCGCTGCCACCGGTCGCAAAGTGTGCCACCGACGTACATCCCGGCAATTCCGGTCGTTAAGATCATCGCTCCCAGCACTAGTCCAACTTGTCGGGGAGTCCAACCAAACACGCGAATGAAAAAGGTGGGCGCCCACGCCTGCAAGGCGTAGTTGCACATTGCTTGTGTTCCCAATCCCAACGAAACACCCGCCACGGAACGCCAGCGAGGACGCAACTGGTCCAGCGTCTCGGCAAAGTTGAGCTGGGAGATTTGGCCATCCGCGCCGCGCAAGGCATTGCGACGCAGGGGCTCACGTATGGTGTAAACCAACAAGGCAATGAGGATGCCCGGAAAGCCCACGATCAGAAAAGTGAGACGCCAGGAGGCGATGGCCCCAAAGATGGGAATCTGCACTGCGGGCAGTCCGGTCACGGCACTCACAACGGTGCCGCCCACGATTAATGCGAGCCCCGAGCCGATGAATATCCCTGCTGAGTAGACGCTGAGTGCCTTACCCAAACGCTCGCGAGGAAAATAGTCAGCAATTAAGGAGAAGGCTGATGGCCCGAGAGTGGCTTCCCCGACTCCCACGCCCAGGCGCGCGCTGAAGAGCGACCAAAAACTTCGGGTCACACTGCAGAGAGCTGTCATCAAGCTCCAGAAGAAGATTCCGGCGACAATCAGATTGCGCCGGTTGCTGCGATCCGCAATACGACCCATGGGCAGTCCCAGGAGGGTATAAAAGGTACCGAAGGCGAGTCCTTGCAGTAACCCGATTCGGGTGTCGCTAAGGCCCAGATCTTGTTTAATCGGACCAACCAGCAGGCTGAGAATTTGCCGATCGACGAAGGAAAGGGTGTAGCAAATCATCAGCACCAGGACCACATACCAGGCGTAGTTTAAGGAGACTGGTATTTCCGAAACTACGACTGCCGGTGAGCGGTCAGTAGCGACTGGCATTGTCATATTGTCGGTGTGCTCTCCGGTGTCAAGAAATTCTCAAGTATGTTATTGCCATTAAAACAGTAGTTCGGCTGGCAAGTTGGCCCGTCGCTAACGCTCCGGGTTGTCTATTTCCAAACCTCGCGGGCGGTCTGGGCCACGAGTTGGAGTTTGGCCTCCTCATCCGCAACGGTTAACAGGTTGCCCTCAAGAGTTGAAGCGAAGCCGCATTGTGAACTCAGGGCGAGTCGATCAAGTGGCAGGTAGGTCGAAGCCTCTTTGATGCGAGCTTTCAATTCATCGCCGTTTTCCAGGGTAGCCTGCTTCGAACTGACCAGACCGAGGACTACGGTTCTGTCCTCCGGAACCTGGGCGAGTGGTTCAAAACCACCGGAGCGCGCATCGTCATACTCCAATAGAAAACGTTGAAAGCGCGTGTGGCGAAAAACGCGAGTGATAGGCCCGTAATCACCCTCGGCGTAAAACTTGCTCTGGTTATTGCCGCGACAGAGATGCAAACCGAAGGTAACGCCACTGTGGTTGCTGATGACTGCGTTGTCCATCTCGATCGAAAGGTCGAGCAGCCGATCGGGGTCGTTGCCACGCTGCCGGTAGCCTTCGCGTAGCGTTGGGTCAAGCAGAGCGGTGTATTGGGGTGAATCGATCTGGATGTAAGTGCATCCCAGTCGAATCAACTCCTCGATCTCTCCGCGAAGGACGTCAACCAGGTCCGCGAGATAAGTCTGAATGTTGGGGTACGCGCCGCGAGACTTTTCGCCGTCGTAGTAAGCAGCAGCTTGCTGCGCGCTGATCAAGGTGGTCTTTGCCGGTCGGGTGGTGCGCGCTCGTAAGTAGGTAAACTCTTCGGCGCACATATGACGCTTGCGCTTTAGTGGCGAAACTACTACCGGACGTTTGAGTACGAGCTCTTCACCGGCTTCGTTGCGGAAGGGAATGGCCCAGCCGCCAAACTTGTCAAAACCTTCTACCGCATCGATGAGGTGACCATAGAAGGCGTAGCGACGCATTTCGCCGTCGCTGATTACCTCGAGTCCGGCGCGTTCTTGGAGCGCAATTGCTTCGTCGACAGCGCGATCCTCGAGACGCTTGAAGTCAGCATCGTTGAGTTCGCTGCGTTCATGACGCTCGCGCGCTTCCTTCAAGTAGGTGGGACGTAACAGGCTGCCAACTACGTCGCTGCGATACACTGACTACCTCCTACCGAACCATTAAAACCTCTTCTTTCGAGACCACCGGCTTCAGCCGGTGGAGTTTCAAGTTCAACCTAGTCATGGGTCGAGTCCCTTAAGTGATACCACAGGCTTTAGCCAGTGGAGTTTCAATTTTTACCTCAGCCTGTAGGTGGAAACTGAAGCTCCGCAGGCTAAAGCCTG
>DATFRK010000185.1:0-7816 GCA_035263325.1 Pyrinomonadaceae bacterium
CACGATGGTTCGCAGCCACACTCTGTCTAACTCCGTGGGCCCGCGAGGCAGCAAAGGGCAACGTAATGCCCACTGCGATTAATAACAACAGCACCAATGTGGTTTTTCTTAGCATCTCAGTTCTCCTTCGTTAGGCAACTGTCTCGCGGACGACCTCTTCGATCGTGGTCACGCCGCCGCGAATTTTCTGCAGACCCGACTCACGCAGCGTGATCATTCCGTCGTCAATTGCCTTCTTTCTCAATTCAAGTGCAGAAGCTCCAATCAGGATCAGCTCACGAATCTCGTCCGTGATCTCCATGACCTCATAAAGTCCAATGCGCCCTTTGTAGCCCGTGTTATTGCACGTCGAACAACCCTTGCCGCGATAAGTCTTCAGCGTCTTGGCTTCGTCAGCCGAAAAGCCTACTTCTATCAGGGCTTCGGGAGGCGTCGAGTGCTCGCTCTTGCAATCCTTGCAAACCCGGCGAATAAGTCGCTGGGCTTGAATGAGGTTGACGCTGGTAGCAACCAGGAAGGGTTCGATACCCATGTTCATCAGGCGGGAAATGGTTGAAGGAGCGTCGTTGGTATGGAGGGTCGAGAGAACCATGTGTCCGGTGAGTGCGGCTTTGATTGCGATTTCGGCAGTTTCGAAGTCACGGATTTCTCCGACCAGGATGATGTTGGGATCCTGGCGCAGAAAAGAGCGGAGGGCAGCAGCAAAGTTGAGACCGATCTGTTCCTTCATCTGTACCTGGTTGATCCCCATGAGGTTGAATTCAACCGGGTCTTCTGCCGTCATGATATTTGTCTCAATGGTATTGAGAGACTGCAGTGCAGAGTAGAGAGTATTTGTCTTACCACTACCGGTTGGTCCAGTCACCAGGACCATGCCGTAAGGCTTAATAATGTTGCGTTGAAACTTGACCAGAGAGTCAGGCTCAAATCCCAACTTGGTCATGTCCAACATCAGGTTCTCCTTGTCGAGTAGACGGAGAACGACCTTTTCGCCAAACAAAGTGGGAAGGGTAGAAACACGGAAATCGAGCTCGCGCGAACGAGAGTCGTACTTGACTTTGATCTTGATGCGTCCGTCCTGGGGCAGTCGCTTTTCGGAGATATCGAGCTTCGACATGATCTTGACGCGCGAAATCAGCGCGTCGCGAAGCTTGAGCGGAGGATGCATCACGTCGTAGAGAACACCGTCAATGCGGAAGCGAATGCGCAACTCTTTTTCATAGGGTTCGACGTGAATATCGGAAGCTCCGCGGCGGAGGGCATCGACCAGGAGAACGTTAACCAACCGAACTACCGGAGCGTCCTCGCTCATTTTTGAGAGCGTGGTGAGATCTATCTCTTCGTTATCTTCAAGTACCTCGACGTCGCCTTCTTCACTCCGGTCGGTGTCGAAGTCAATACTGTCAAGGGAGACAAGGTCTTCGCGGGTAATCCCGCCACCATTCGCCGCCCGGGCGGCTTCGAGAGCGGCTTCCTCAGCACTTACCGAGGCCAATTCAATCTCGCGGGAGCCACCGTAGTACTTGGCAATAGCGTGCTGAACGCTGGCTTCTGCGACCACAACGGGCTCGACATTCAAGCCCGTCATGAACTTGATATCGTCCATTGCAAACACGTTGGTGGGGTCGACCATGGCGAGGGTTAAGGTCGCGCCGACGCGTGAAAGCGGCAAAACGGAGTATTTCTGGGCGACGTCCTGGGGAATCAAGCGCAGGACTGCCTCATCGATGTGAAAGAGGTCCAGGTTGACCGAGGGGATGCCGTACTGTCGTGACAAAACGGCAGTGATCATGTCGTCGCTGACCAGACCCAGCTTGACGAGGTTAAATCCCAGTCGTCCCCCGTGCTCGCGCTGATAATCGAGGGCCTCTCTTAGGTGTTGAGGGCTAATAAGGTTTTCGCGGACAAGGATTTCGCCTAATTTGGCTGACATTTGTAGTTGAACAATCCCGAGATGTTTTCCGATTCTGGGTTGGAAAGCTTCGCCCGATTGTGGGGCGAGAGGTAAGCAACTAACTTGCTGCAAACAGTGTGTATAACACCGTTGCACATGCATAGTACATTTTGAACATCGGGAGTGTCAATAAAGATTTCGGGCGAAAAGTGAAAGAAAGTTCACTAAAACTGATAGCCGGTGCGGGGTTGATTTCAGTAGCGTGAGGGCGTCAAGAATCCAAGCAAAAAGGACCGCCAGGGCAATCACGCCCAGGCGGTCCTTGAAAAAGATTGGCGAACCAGATTACGGTCGTTTCCGGCGCGTAGGAGTCTTCTCCGGAATAATCTTCTCGGTGTTCTTCATCTCCGCCAGAATTGCCTTGGCGTCGTCCTTGAAGGGATGGTTGTCGGGCGCAACATCAACAAAATGCTGCAGGTAGTTGGCTGCCTCCTGAAATTTCGCCTTGTCCTGGGTGGCGTAAGGGGCCAGGCCGGCACCAACGTTGGCTTCGGGACTGTCAGGATTCGTGGCCAGGATGGCCTGAAACTCAGTCAAAGCTTTATCAGACTGGCCAGCGTCGAGCAGCATTTGGGCTGAATCGAGCTGGGCCTTCGCCTTCTTAGCCGCATCGGGTTCGACGCCAATATAGTCCTTGAAAGCAGCGGCTGCTTCGTCGGCCTTGGTTGGGTCAGCTTTACTGGCCACCAGTCGCAGCGCTTCGGCATTGACCTGATAAGTTGCTAACCGATTGGCATTGAAGCGGTTAACCTCGGCCGGATCGGTCGGGGCGGTGGACGCTTTGATAAGAGCTGAGGCCTTCCCGGAAGCCTCGGCAGCTGCTTTGAAGTCATTCTTCGCCGTTTCCATTGCCGCACCCTTGGCGGCATCGTCCATTGTCTTTGATTTGATCGCCGCGTTGAATCGTTCCACGCCGCGAGCTTTCAAGGCAGTAGCTTTTTGGGTCAACAATGCGGGCTGTTCGGCATCGGCGGCTAACCCTTCATCATACTGGGTCACGGCTTCAGTGTACTTTTGAATTGCCTCATCGCTGTTGTTGGTTTTACCAGCGTTCATGCCCGCGATTAACGCGTCGTTTCCGGCCTTGAAAGTGCGGTTGATCGTGGCATTCGACTCGGTGATTTTCTTATTTTTTTCCTCGATCTCGGCGTTCTTTTTCTTCAACTCTTCGAGCTTCGCCTTGTCCACCGCGCTGTCACCGCCCTTGGCCGACCCTGCAGCTCCGACAGGGGCGCCTGAACCGGAACCGGCCGCTTTTAGCTGTTCGAACGTTAAGCGTTTGCCGTCACCGGGCGTAAGGACGATGTCACACGGAATATCACGGCCGACTCTGAAGTTAGTCACAAAGTTGGGCGCGGCTGACGGGTGGCTAGCCGCAATGGTGTATTCGCCAACGTACGGCAGGCCGGCGTGAACAAATTCACCCTTCTTGTCAGTTTTCAGGTGATACTCAGCCTTCAAGTCTGTGCGGAAGACATCTATTACCGCATCAGCCAGCGGTACTTTCTGACCGTCTGCGGTTTGAAGGAAGACGTGTCCGCGAAGTTCTCCATTCTGTGCCACTGCAGTCAACGCCATAAAACAGAGAAGAACGGCGGCCGCAACGATTGCGAAAAAGTATTTACGAATCATTTAAAAGAATCCCTCCAAAGATGTTCAGGCGCGATGCAAATGGGAGAGAGACCCGTAAGATGCGCCGTCGCTTTTTCCGGTTGTAGTTTTTTGCAACGTGAAAGCGCCCTAAACTTAATAAGCAACACGACTACTGTCAAGCAGATAAGGCACTGGATCAACTGCTCCCGCCTGGCGAAAAGCTCGCAACCGCAAGGCGCACGAATCGCAGTTGCCACAAGCCTTTTCCGATTCCTGATAACAAGACCAGGAGAGCTCAAGCGGTGCTCGCATTTGTAGTCCAAGGCGAACAATTTCCGCTTTCTTCATACCGATGACCGGAGTCTTGATCAGGATGTTTGTTTCCGGCCTTGTTCCCAGTGACAGTACCTTTTGAAACGCTTCGTAAAATTCAGGGCGGCAATCGGGGTATCCCGATGAATCCTCAGCGACCGCTCCAATATAGATACTCCGACAACCAATCACTTCGCCCCAACTTACTGCCGTCGACAGGAAATGCGCGTTTCGAAACGGCACATAGCTCGAGGGGATTCCCTTCGCGTTGAGATCCGGAGCGGTGACCGCAATGCTATGGTCCGTCAACGATGAACCACCGATGGCCGCAAGCTGTTCCAGGGAAACTACCAGGCGTAACTGGACGCCATAGTGATCGGCAATCTGCTCGAAAGCCTGTCGTTCGCGCTGCTCCGTGCGTTGTCCATACGAGAGGTGAAGAAACGCAAGTTCATCATTTTCATCGTGCGCGATCGCTGCGGTCACGCAAGAATCCATGCCGCCGGAAACCAGACAAACAGCGAGACGTCTGCTGTCGGTCTCAACAATTGGCATTGGTTCGACTTCAAGCTCTTCGGATCCGCCCATTAAACGCCATGAACCTCCGGTCCCCAGATGTACTTGTGCAGTTGCAACTGCAGGCGAATGTTTAGACCGCTACCCGCAATCCAGTCCGCCAGCTCCTGCAGATCTACCTGGCCCCACGCAGGTGAAATCAGGATAGCCCTGGTTCGTTCTTGTAGTTGAAAGCGGGCGATGATCTCTTTGGCAAATTCCCAGTCGCCGCGATCGACTACGACAAACTTGACTTCGTCGCGATCCCGCCTCAGTCGTTCAAGGTTGGACCAGTCGTTGCGCTCGGCCTCACCAGACGCAGGACATTTCACGTCCAAAATCACTTTCGCTCGTTGATCAAGGTTGGCGGTCGACACATAACCGCCAGTTTCGATCAGCACTTCAAACTCTTCGTCACAGAGTCGCTGGATGAGCTCGAACGCTTCTTTTTGCGCCAGTGGTTCGCCACCGGTTATTTCCACCAGGTTGCAGTTAAAGTCACGCACCTTAGCGATGATCTCTTCGAGTGAAAAATGTTCGCCGCCGCTGAAGGAGTATTCGCTGTCGCACCAAACACACCTCATCGGGCAACCTGTCAGCCGCACAAACGTGCAAGGACGACCGGCGTGAGTTGATTCGCCCTGGATGGAACGAAAGAGTTCAGTGACGCGCAGCATGACTTTAGTGATGGGAGCGCAGGTGGTTCGCCTGCACACATTGGATGAAAGCAAACGCCGGCGAGCCTCCCAGGTGCGAATCTAGCTCAGCGGTATGTGGCTGTCAAAGTTGGGTGAGGGACGGCAACTTGGGCCGTTCTGTTACATCAAACATTGCGGAACCGGCTCCTGTGATCCAAGGTTTAACGTGATACGATTAGCCGCTGAACCATCGAGAATCTCGCGTGCAATCCAGAAGCAAGGAAATCGAGAAAATTGTTACCGCAGGTGCGAGCAGGCTCCTGGCCCGCGCCAGTGAGGACCATGCTCTCAGCATTGACTCGTTGTCTTCGCGGATCACTGCAGCAGTCGAAAAATATCTCCTCCGGAATGACGAGAACACTCCCGCTACGGACATCAGCGACTTCATCGATGGTATGCAGGCAGACGACTTCTGCTTGATCGTTGCTTGTGAGCGCGGCGACGAAAAGGCCTGGAATGAATTGGTGGTCCGGTTTACTGCCACTGTGCGTTCTGCGGCGCGTTCAGCGAGTGCTAACGAGGATCAGGCCGAAGACCTGGCCCAATCGATCTGGGCAGAGCTCTATGGTCTGCGCACACGCAAAGATGGCAGCCCGGCCAGTAAGCTCGCCTATTATTCTGGTCGTGGCTCGCTTGCCGGATGGCTTCGTGCCGTGGTGTCTCAGCTAGCGGTCGATACTTTCCGCAAGCAATCAAGATTGGTCCAAACTGAAGAGGACTCCGATCTGGATCGTTTAGTTCAAGAAGTGCCCGGTGATGGCCAGGCCGTGCTGCCGGTGGGCATACAAAATCCAGAGCAAGTCATAGTGAACAGATTTGCGGAATCCGATATGCGGGAGGCACTCCAAAAGTCTGTAGCAGAGCTACCCGCCTCCGACCGCTTACTGGTCAAACTCTACTATTTTGACAATCTGCGCTTGCGTGAAGCGGGGGCGGTTCTGGGTGTGCACGAAGCGACTGCCAGCCGCCGACTTAACAGGATCCAGGGCGAACTGAGGCAGCGGGTTAGTGAGATATTGATCTCCGAACGCGGTTGGACGAAGTCTGAAACAGAGCGCTCGTTTGCGGAGGTAGCGCAGAATCTCGACGCTGATCTGGAGACACTTTTGAGTAATAGAGGAGTTTCATAAGCAATTTGCAAGGTAGGTACGAAATTCTTCGCAAGGTATCCAAATAATCTCGTTCTCTTAATGGCGGCGTTTTAGTGAAATGAAACCGGAAGGAAACAACGAAATAGATTTGCTGTTGCGCAGGCTGGGCGGGCGCAGCGGGCAGGGGTCTGTCGCTGGCAACGCCCAGGCGGAACCGGAAGCGCACCTGGATGCGGATGAGCTGAGTGCGTATGCAGAGAACGCATTGCCGCCTGCCGCGCGTGCCCGTTACACGGAGCATGTTGCCGATTGTGCGCGCTGCCGAAAGATGGTGACGCAATTAGCGATGTCCGCAGGAGTGGCGTTGCCGGCTGCGGAGCCGGTAGCGGAGAAATCAGGATGGAGTCGATTCGTTGCGAATCTTTTTTCTCCGCTGGTCCTACGTTATGCAGTTCCGAGTCTAGTTGCTGCTGTAATTTTAGGGTTCGGCCTGATGATGTTTCGCTACAACGCCAGGCAAGGCTTTGTCGCCATGCAGGAGAAGCAGGTCGCGTCGCCGGCTGTTAATGAACCTTCCGCAGTTGCAAGTTCGGCGCCTCAAGGAGAGGGGCCCAAGAGTTCACAGGTCACGTCAGTCAACGGACAGATCGCCAAAAACTCGCTGAGTCCCAGTCCCAGCAAGGGTGACAATATCGAATCGGAGGCAGAACGTAAGGCCCCAGCTCAACCTGCTGCTGCTGAGAACGCTAAGGTTGCGGAGGAAGGTCGCCAAGAGCAGAAAGCGCTTGCGAAGGAACAACAGGCGAAAGTTGCAAGTGATGAAACTGTTACCGTGGGTGGTGCGGCGCCGGTTCCGAAGCCGACGTTCGCCAATAACGAGCCTTCGGAAAAGCGTGAAGTTGCGAAGCTGAAAGCGCCAGAAACCAGTGATCAGCCGGTCGCAGCCAAGGATGAAAACAAACAACGGAAGACTGACGACGACTCAGTTGCGCGAGGGGCCGCTAAAAGCCGGGCTGCCCGACCTGTTGATAGCCTCAGTTCGGTGAGCCCCGGAGTTGCGGGACGGCGGGGCAGAGATGACAAGGCAGCGGACGATGCTGAAGTTCGCACTGTCGCGGGACGCCGTTTCCGCAAGGAAGGCGCAGTCTGGATCGACACTGCTTACGACTCGTCTATCAGCCCGATCAGTGTTGCCCGTGGATCCGAACAATACCGCGCCTTGGTCGCGGACGAGCCGGCCATCCGGACTATCTCCGAGCAATTGGATGGTGAAGTCATTGTTGTCTGGAAGAGTCGGACCTATCGAATCCATTGAACTCTAATTGTCCCCGCCGAGCTTGACCCGCGCAACTTGTGCCCCACGACTCTCGTATTCAAGGGCTGAGCGGTTTTCTGCGCTTCCATCTAAGTGTTAAATTACAGGTGTTCCACCCTGAGGTTCTCTTATGTATTGCCCATCTTGCGGAAATGACATTGCCGTAGAGTTGAAATACTGCAATCGTTGCGGTGCCAACCTGTCGCTGCCAACTGCGGGGAGTTCACCAACGGTAATCGCACCACCGGCAAAGCTGACCCTGCCAAGCATCGTGATGGGTCTGACAATCATCGCCGGC
>DATFRK010000186.1:0-5021 GCA_035263325.1 Pyrinomonadaceae bacterium
TGCCGTTGGTGGTATTTGCCGAGATGAATTGGCGCTACTTGTACAAAAGACCTGAACTAGCCACCAACTACTCTTGGACTGTCACTGCTCGCCTGCGATCAGAGTGCTGCGCTTACTGACTTTACCCGCAACCGACGAGCGTCGATCCGTCAGCGTGAGAACGACGTGTAGCAGGAACATGATAATTGCTGCTGCGATCACCGCAAACAACCCCGTGCGCACATTGCCTTCTGCTCCCCCCACCCAGCTGGAGATGTACCCAACTGCCGGAGGAATAGCGAGGAGACCAGCGAAACCAACTCCCATCACCAAACTCATCGCCGTACCCGCGATCCGCGGCATCATCATCGCGGCCAGTCCCACGGAAGTAGGAAAGATTGGCCCCATGCCAAATCCCGCGGCAATCAATCCCAGGCGAACCATCGTGGCGCTGGCGGCGGTGAAAGCAATAACCAGAGAAACTGCCGTTAGCAACGAGCCGACAGTCATCAAGTGCAAGCTGTTGACCCGCACCACGCCAAGAAGAAAGCTCGACACCAGTCGACCCACCAGCAGGGCCATCGCAAACAATGTGAGCGTGCCCAACGCGTAGCCAGCGATGGCGATCCCGCTGGGGTCCCGCTCAAAAAAGCGACTTAGCATCTCCGGCGACATAGACTGCAGTTGCGAGGCGTTTATGCCGTGACTGGCGAGGATGTGTGCGTCGCGTTCCATGAACGTCACCACCCATTTACCTACCGATACCTCCGATCCGACGTACATAAAAAGCGCGATTGCCAACAGCAGAAAGGAAGGATTGCGGAAGAGGCTCGCTGCTTCAGTAACTGGTGACGATTCGTGGTGCGCCGGCGCCGGAAAACGCGAGCAGAGCACGAACAAAAACAGAACTGCGCTCAAGCCACCAAGAGCCCAAAAAACCAGACCCACGCCACCGCCTTGTTGGAGACGTTGGACCACTAATGGCAGGGAAGCCAACCCCAACCCGAAGCAAATATCCAGGAGGTTCAGGGCGGCATTTTGCCAATCGATGGCCACCTCACCTACCAGTGCGTGACCTGCGGCGACGATCGCGTTAGCTCCGAGGCCCAGGACTAATGAGCACAAAAAGATCAACCAGAGCGCCGCCGCAGCCTGAACCCTCGTCACCACCAAGCCAAAACCAAACATCGAGGCAACGACCAGGATGCTGCCGAACGAGAGAGCAAACTTCTTACCGATACGATCGATGAGTGGGCCGCTCACGACATATGCCAGTACCGCGCCGATCGCGTTAATCAATAGAAATGTTCCCACCGCACTATCGTTCGGCAGGTATTGGTTGCGCTCGAGTGTTGGCAGTACTGATCCGGGCAGCGCCGCCAGCAGGCCATAAACAAAGATGCCGAAAAACGCAATGAACATCAGCAGCAGCTGATGCGGGCTGAATGATTTGGTTTGTGGTGTGCTCAAGCTGGTTTGCTCACTTTTCCCAAAGAGGTTCCACTAAACAACACCAAAACTACTAAGGCGCCAAAGAGAAAGTTGGACGTTGCAGTTTCCAACAAATGGGCCATGCGCACGTCGCGTGGCATGTATTCATTGGGAATCAGCAGTTGCGGGCTAAACAACAAGGTGAACAACAAGGCAACGGTTAAAGCTGCTTCGACCCAGCCACCTTTCAGCATCCGAATCACGAGCACCGCAATAGCCGTCCAAAGCAGCGCCCGCACGGCCTGAAACCCAAACAGTCCGGGGTCCGTTCTCAGAGTGTTGCTCATTTGGGTGAGGAAGTTGCCGGGATCACTGCCGCCGTAGTAGGCGCGCACGGCAGCACTCTGCCAGGCGATGAAGTATCCGAAGGTGAAGTAGATGATCACGTAGAGCAGTATGATCACACCTGCTTTCCACGCCCACTCGGTTTTGGTCAGGTGCAGTCGTGTGGCCCTGCTTTCTTTATCGTGCTGTTTTCTTTTGCCGAGCAGCAAAACGGCCAGGGGCGAGAAGAGCGCGGCAACAATTGCGCCCGCCAGAAATATGCGCGGCAGAATTCCAGGCGGCAGACGAGTCACAAAGTAGGCCGTCTCGATCTGCGGCATGAACGTCGCAATACCAAAGAAAACTAGAAAAACTGAGACTATGAGTTTCACTCCAGCCCAGCGAGACCGAAGGATTAAATAGGCAAGCACTGCGGAGCTAAGACAACTGACAACGAACAGCGCCACGGCAGCGTTCGCCTGCTCTGCACTTTGTGCCTGGGCCGCCGCGGGAAACAACGCGCCTGAAACGATCGCAAAGCAAATGAAGTAAAGAATGGGTAGAGCGATGAGCCGGATTACAAGGATGAGCTTATCTTTCATGCTGGTTCCTGGATCTTCAGCGGGGTTGCCATCGTCCCTGGGCCACCAGCGGTACGTAGTTCTCCAGCCCTTCTGGTTTGAACGAAACGGTGCGTTCCTGTTCCGCACTCATGTAAGCAGTCATCAATAGTTCAGTGATTTCGAGCCCATCGTAAAAACTTTCGCCTGGTTGCTGGCCATCAAGAAAGCACTGCACGAAATAACGGTCCTGTGACTCATACCCATATTCAGCGGCTTCATTCCCCAACACTGGCATCAGCCCCTGTTCAGCGTTCTGCTTTTCCACCATGTCTTCGCCGGCCTCGCCCTTTACTTTCCGGCTCATGAATAACTTCAGACCACTTTCGAGTGAGTTCATCGCCAGAGAATACTCTGGTCCAAGCACTTCCAAACTTAAACGCAGGCCCGCACCCACATAACTCCAGGAGGTAGTCACTTCTACAATTAGCGGGTTGTTGTCCTCGTCCATGTAATTGATCGTGGCCCGGGCGAAGTCCTCGGCTGGTTTCTTGCTGTAGTCAACTGCTGCTCCCATCGTTTCCCGAAGATCCCTGGCATATTCCGGACGCGACCATTTTAGACTGGCGATTTGGGCCGATACCTTGACGGGACGGATACTGGATCGCGGCGCACCAGGCTTCGTCAACATGAAGCGGGCGACCTCGATGCTGTGACACATCATGTCGTTAAGCACGCCACCACCTTGCAACTCTCCCTGCCAAAACCAGGGAGCATGTGGACCACTGTGCTCTTCCGCAGCCCGCGCGATGTAGGGACGCCCGGTTAGTGCCGCCGCCCGGCTCCAGATAATCTCTTTGCCGCGGGTAACCCCGGGCGCGAACATCTGATCTTCAAGATAGCCATGCAGCAAGCCCGACTGCTCGATCAGTTGGACCATGCGACGAGCCTCGGCCACGTTTCGCGCCAGGGGCTTTTCGCAGGCTAGACCAATGAGTTTGCCTCTGCCTGAGCTTAGTACGTCGCAAACTTCCTGGAGGTTCTCTATGCGTTGATGGTTTGGAGCACAGAGCCAGATGCAGTCGATTTCAGGTGCCGCGACCATCTCTGCGATCGAGGTAAACGCTCGTGCATTCCCGACGCGCAGCTCGCGGGCGAGGGCTGCAGTTTCTTCAGCATGTGTTTGGTTGGGACTGTAGATGCCGAGTACGTCAGCGTCGCGCACGCCGCGCCATGCCTGGAGATGGAATTTGGTTACGAACCCACTCCCGATGAACCCTACGCCCAGTTTACTAGCAGCCATTTAGAACGTCGTCCTCCTTTGAGAACTGTATTTCCAATCATGCGATACCATAGACTTTAGTCTGTGGTGTTTCAGTTCGACCTTTTGCTGTGGCCGCATTCTAGAGCGCCGTCAAGTTCTCAACGGTCTTTGGTGTTATTTCGTGTGAATTCGTGGATCGTCTCTCTCCACGAGAAGTCACGATCCACTAAACGACACGAAATAACACCAAAGAGGAACGTTTCGTTAGCCTGTTGAGACTGAGGACAGGTCACTCGCTTTACTGCGTGGTTTTTTGCTTGACGCAAAAAACTACAGTCGCCTGTTCTTTTCACGAACTTTAGAAACACCACACTTGATTGACATTGAAGTTCCACCGGCTGAAGCCCGTTGGTATCTACCGAATACTGGGACAGCTTGGGCTAGGTTGAAACTGAAAACTCCAGCCGGCTGAAGCCGGTGATATCTATCTACCAACTAAAACTTTACTTTCTCCAAAAAGCGCAAACTCTGGGGAATCTGTTCGACTGATGTCGGCGACTCATCTTCGACGAAATACCACTTAACGCCATTCTTTTTTGCCGCCCGCAGCACTGCGGGCAGATCAATCATTCCGGTGCCGAAGGGAACGTCGTTGGTTACCTCTGAGTGCCCGGTAGTGTCAGGCGGCGTTCCTTTCTTCATGTCCTTCAAGTGCATCAATTCGAACCGCTTGCCGTATTTTTCGAGCAACTTCACCGGATCCTGGCCGGGATTGACGACCCAAAAGATGTCCATTTGAAAGCGCACAAATTCTGGCTTGGTCTCAGCCATCAGCAGGTCGAACAAGGTGCCGTTACCGTAGGGGAGAAACTCGTAACCGTGCGTGTGATAGAAAAACTTCAAACCATGTTTTGCTAAAGCCTCACCTGCACGGTTAAAAACGGCGGCTGCTTCACGACAGGTTTTTTCGTCAAATGGATCTTTGTGTGGGATCCAGGCACAGCCTACATACCGCAGGCCCAACACCTTCGCATCGCGCGCCACGTCCTCGATATGATCGCGACACTGTTCGTAAGAAAAGTGGCCGCTGATTGCTTTGAGACCGCGAGCGTCGAGTTGTTCCTTGAATTTCTGTGCAGTGAGGCCATAAGTGCCGGCTAGCTCGACGTACTTGATGCCAAACTTTTGCACCGTGTCCATCGTGCCGGGTACGTCTTTAGCGAACTGTGTGCGCAAACTGTAGAGCTGTAACCCGATTGGTCCTTTGAAGCTGGAACCAATGCCCGCGTCTGGCGGCAAGCTATGAACTCCACTTGGCAGCGAACTAATCTGACTGGCTAGTACTGTGGCGATTAATATTAGTAATAGGAGAATTGTTTTCATTGTTGGGTTTTCGATACCACCAGACTCTTTGAAATTGAGATTCCACCGGCTGAAGAGACTGTGTCAAGAATCGCGTTTTC
>DATFRK010000187.1:0-3797 GCA_035263325.1 Pyrinomonadaceae bacterium
CTGGAGGTAGTTTAATGTAGAAGGCAGAGGGAAGGAGAGCATGGGTGCAGCAAGTATAGCGGTTATATCTGAGGAAAATGCGTTAGTGGAGACTACAGGGAGCGGAGGCGCGAAGCGAGCCGGAGCGGACCGTAGTCTCCACTCACGCGGGCCGTGCCTCAGTGCCGGACCCCGAGGTGTCGGCGCGGGCCACTCGACAAAGGCAGAGCCAGCTTGTACCGGTCCAGGCAGACAGAATCCGGACAGGCAGAGCTGCCCAAGTACGAGCGGCCCTCGCCGCCGCGTAAGTTGACTGAGAACGAGCTGATCGACGTTTTGAGCGTGTTGCACAGTGAGAGATTTTGCGATCAAGCCCCGAGGCAGGTCTATGCAACTCTGCTGGATGAGGGCGTTTTGCAGTTTCGAATGCATTGGCTTACGTCGAGGAGGAAAACATTCTATGCACAACGTTATCCCGCTTTCCCTGGCTGCTCTCATGGCTGTGGCGATCATTGTCATCGGTTGCTTCTACCTTATATCTCCTGAACGAATCTCAGGAACGTTTGGTCTTAAGCCGCCTGCATCCGATGCTGACACTCGTGCCTGGCTACGTCCTAAAGGAATTCGGGACGTCGTAGCTGGATTGGTCGTGCTGGCAATGATGCTGACCACGGACACGCGGTCGGTAGGCATAGCTCTACTCGTCGAAGCCATCATCCCTCTTGGCGACATGTCAATCGTTCTGGGGTCGGGCGGCTCGAAGTCGAAAGCATTCTCAATTCATGGCGTAACCTGCGCGGCGATGCTTCTCGTCGGCGTCTGGTTGATCCATGCCATTTGAGAGAAATGCCGCTGGCCGTTCTTGTCGACCGTGAGTTGGTTGAACAACCAGTAAATTGCTGACCCAAGCCTATGCAATAGGAGGCGACAATGCGAACTTTTGAACTTCGCGTGTACAAACTGCGCAGCCAAGAGGCGCTCGATTTCTACAGGGAGCAGATTTATCCCCGTCATCTCAGCAGCTTTCCGCTGTTCGGGATTGAAGCCCACGGCTTCTGGACCGCCAAGGAGGATGTCGAGCCACGATTCTTCGTGCTGGCCTCCTATGCTGCGGACGAAGAACCCGGCGAGGTCGTTCGGCGGTATATGCAAAGCGCAGAATTCGCTGAGGACATCAGGAACTTTGATGTATCGGACATCGTTGGCGTTGAATCGACAATCCTCATACCTTCAACAAGCTCCCCTCTTAAATGATGGGAAGAGAAAGCAGAGAGAACAAATGAACACGACAACAGACGGTAAAGGCTTCGACTGCTTTACCGAAGACGCGACTTGCAACCTTGGCGTCGCGGATTGGCATGGACGCGAAGAGATTCGCGCAAATCTGCGCGCCTTCATCGACACCGGCTTTACCGCGCTACACGATGTCGTCGAGTACTGGGATGGCGGCTCGCTGAACGTTTTTTCATAAGACCCAGTTCCCTTTTCAGACGATCGACGGGTGTAATGACCAATTTCACCTAGTACATAGCTAACGGGGAGACATCACAATGCAGGCACCAGAATTTCTATGAGAATGTTATCAGAGAAAGATGCAGCGATGAATCGAGGCCCATCGATTGGCAGGCGTTGAAGCCGGAACGCTCGAGGTGACTTAAAAGTGCTGTCGTGTCATCTACTGATGTTGTGCGATCCATAAAAGTAAATTCCACGCATTGCGAATTCCCAGGAGAAGAAAAACAATCACAGCCAGAGCTAAACCGTTGAGCGCGAAAGGTACTCGCATCAGCAATCCAAGAGCAGTGGTCAGAATTAGGAGGTAGCCCAAGGTGGGCAAACAAGCACGCCAAAACCAATCGACCAGAGCTACGGGAGTATGACGTCGGTGGTGTTTCCGCAACTGTACAATAACAACGCCTGCATACAACAACCCTGCTACGCCGGTCAAACATAGAAGGCTGCCGAGAGAATTAAATCCTTGCGTAGGTATGAGTGTGAGGCTGGCTAAGACCAGTACAGCACTGAAATGAATGATGGTCGGGTTGACAAATGCGCGTATCCCGCTTGCGGTTGACCCAGCCTTCACCAGACTGGCACCAAGTGAGGCCGCTACAAATACAAGGCCCATCAAAGTTACGGCGGCCTGACCTGTCAATGAAAAGAAACTTTGCCATTCGCGCAGAATATCTGTGAATGAATTTCCCATGAATGCGGCAGTGCCTAAGTTGTTCGTATTCCTGAAACCCTGCGTCAACCGCTTCAGCGTGCGGTGGGATGACCTACCATATCCACCGCAATAACGAGTCAATTCTGTTTAGCCTGGCGGTCATACCGCTGCGTTGGTGGCTAACACTTCTATCCCTGCGATATTTTTGAGAAGCTCCACTGGCAAATTGTACCGCCGCTGCAGATAGTTTGGACTATTGTAGGTAATCCACTCTTCTTTCGGCATCTTCACAAACCAATATTTTGAGCGGCAGATCTATGGCGTTTCGCGGCGCGGAGACCATGAGGGGTGTGCCAACACTCGGGTTGCCAAATACTAAGAGCTTGGTGGGAAGCATCTTGAGTCCCACTTTTTCTGCTTCGGCGCTATGGTCGATTAGCACAAATAAAGTGATACCTTTCTCATTCAGAATCGCTTTGAATTTCTCGACTGTTTCATCGAAAGAATGTTTGCTAGGAAGATCGACCAGTCCACTGTCATTGCTCAACGTCATAGTTTCCACCAGATTCTTATAGTAGTCGCCCGGCTCCTTCTATTACTGAGTAAACATTCATTCATATCAATGTTGCCTGGTGATCTTTTGAGTTCGTTTCAATACGATATCATCCACAGTGTCGCTTACGGTGAACGATAGACTCACTCTGGACCTTAATCAATGGATGAACCAGATCCATTTCCCTCGATTAAATTGGGTTTCGAATGGACAAGGACAATTTCAACACCATCCTTGAACCAATTAGGGCATTAGGAATCTCTTACCGTCGCAACACTCATAGTCCGGTTCCGTACGAGTTGACACAAAGCACGGCGGCAGCCTCGTATATTGGAACGAACCAGACTGTCACAAAGGGGAAGTCGGGACGGTTAGCTACGTACGTCAGCTGAATGATTGCCGCGATGTGTAGTCGCATTCCCAAACCGACTTCTCGACGTCGCTGATAGACTGTCAAAGATTCTGAAAACCATTCAAAATGCGTCTGACACGTTAGTCTCGGCAAACAGTAGATCGCAAATTCTTATGTGAAGGTCTTTTACATCGTCAAAGGAGAAACAATCACGGCAAACGTTAAGTACGCACTTTTGGGAGCCACAGGAGCCGTTGGGAAGGCACTAGCGGCGAAACTCGCGGAGCGCGGCCAATCGTTCCGCGTGGTCGGACGCTCCGAAGAACGCTTGCGGCGGGACTTTGGGGCCTATGGGCCTCTTGTCGAATACTATGCAGCGGACCTAAGCGATCCAGCGGCTGCGGCACGTGCCGTTACAGGCATCGAAACCATCTTCTACACGGTCGGAGTTCCGTATCCAGAATTTGAACAACATCCGAAGCTCACACGAATCGCGCTCGAAGCAGCGGCTACCGCCCGGTGAAACTGGACGACACACGTTTACGCCGACTACTTCCGAATCTACGCAAGACTCCCTACATTGAAGGAATTTATGCAACGATCGAGGCGATGCGGAGTCGTGCCCTTCCAGCAGCCGAATGAGGAACAGGCCTACATTGCTTTCGAGCTCTTCCTCCCTCCCGGAGAGGGACTCTCTCTTTGTTTAACCTCCGTGTTGCCGACGATTCTAGAGTTTATGGCGATAA
>DATFRK010000188.1:0-5357 GCA_035263325.1 Pyrinomonadaceae bacterium
TGCCACTCACAACGTAAGCAAAGCCGTTGTACTCAGCGGGCACGTGTTGGACCACACTGCCACCCGGCTGAATGGTGAAGTGAAGATAGATGATCGGCGTGCGAGTTTCGATCACGGCGCGCGCACCAAGGGATTCGCCGGCAATCACCTTCGCTGTAACTAAGCCATCAGGTGACTGGCCCACCGGAATCTTGTCACCCGGTATCTCCTGGTAGCGCGGTTTCATCAGCTTATCGCCGCGCGGCAAGTTGACCCATAACTGAAAGCCATGTAGCCGGCCACCAACTCGAGCGAACTGCTCTTCGGGCATCTCTGAATGCACGACTCCCGCACCGGCGGTCATCCACTGCACATCACCGGGCGTTAACTTGCCCGCGTGGCCCTGCGAATCTTTATGCTGCATCCGCCCTTCCAGCATGTAAGTCACCGTCTCAAAACCGCGATGCGGATGATCGGGAGCGCCTTTGGCTTCACCGGGCGCGAGATCTTTTGGTCCCATCTCGTCCAGCAGCAAGAAAGGATCGAAATCGGAGAGCGCGTAGGTCGGGAAAGGTCTATGCACCAGGAATCCTTCCCCTTCAAGTGTTTCCACACTATTGATAGTCCCACTTACAGTTCTTAACTTATTGTCAGTCATTCCTTGTTCCCTTTCAAAAACTAATTATTCACGTCGTCGATTCCTGAGGTCCTGGTTGCTGTCGCACGGCCAGAGTTATTGCGGCACCAACCACGCTTAGTACTTCCTCTGAACTTTACATAATTAACTTACTTTTAGTAAGCTCTAAGCAAAGAGATTACCGCAAGTTACTTACATTAGTCAAGTAGGCAACAAAAAGTAAGCTCAAAATAGGAGACCAATGAGCAAAGGCAAGAAAGGTCGCAAGCTGACGCGCAAAGCCGCTATCGTTGAGGAAACTGCCGGTGAAAATGGGAAGTCTCAGGTCTGCTCGCGCTTCCATCACGCAGTCGAATTGATTGGCAGACGTTGGAGCGGGGCCATCATCAGTTGTATGCTGGCCGGGCCTCAGTGCTTCAACGAATTCCTCGCCGCTGTGCCGGGGCTGTCAGATCGTCTGCTAACTGAGCGTTTACGTGAACTTGAAGCGGAAGGGTTAGTGCGCCGAACTGTTATCGCTGGCCCACCGGTGCGCGTTAGCTATGAACTCACCAAGTCAGGAAAAGAGTTGGAGCCGGTGATTGAAGCCCTTGGCAACTGGGCCGAGAAATGGGTGCAATTGTGAGCTGACCAGATTTCTTCCCGTGAATTCGAGGTGGGGCTTGAAGAAGTACCTGATAGCAATTCTGTTCCTCATCGCCTGTGGCGGCATCGCTCACGCACAGCAGCGAGAACCAACTACTGCCAGCAAACAACGACTCACCAGTCTGATGACTGCGGTGGGGGTGCGCGTCGAAGAGCAACGCCTCCTCGCTCCAACGCAAACTTACCAGGAACTTCGCCTTCACCTAACCAGCCCTGCCAAGACCGATCTCAGTGCGGAAGAGTTACGTTCACAGCAAGTGGCTGTAACCCTGCTCGGTGCTGACAAACGTACCGGAGGCTTACCGCGTCAACGATCCTTCGAGTTGGCGTCCGATCACTTATTGTTGGTGACCGTAACCGCGGACTCACGTCTGCGCTGGTTCTCACTGGTGCCAGATCCTCGCGTCCTGAGGGCCGAACGACCCGGACCGACCGGTCAACTAACCGGCGAAATAATCTTTCAACCGAACCTGGACTACAGCTTCAATATTCCTGACGACAACGAGAGCACCGAACTACGACTGTACCATCCGCGTTGGAATGGCCAGGAGTTTGGACTCGTGCTATTGAGCACAATTCCTTTAAAGAAGAACTAAGCATTTACGTGACTACTCACCCGCGAATTTCCTCCGCTTTGTTCGCCCTCCTTTTGTTCGCGGGAGTTTCCTCGCTGGCCCATGCCGAAACTTTCGAAACGATCGTGAACAACGGTCCCTCCAGCAACCGGGTTGACATTGCCATCATGGGCGATGGCTATACCGCTTCGCAGATGGGCAAGTACCAGGCTGATGTACAGCAGTTTGTCCAGGCAATGTTTGCGCAAGACCCCTACCGGGAGTACCAGTCGTATTTCAACGTGCACCGCATTGATGTCGTTAGTAATCAATCGGGAGCGGACCATCCCGAGCGAAACAGCTTTGTGGATACCGCACTTGATGCCGCCTATAACTGTAACGGCACGCAACGGCTGATCTGCGTCAATGTCAGCAAGGCCCTGGCGGTGGTCGGTCGCAGCGTCAGCCCGGCCCAGAGTGATATCAAATTGGTAATCGTGAACGATCCCGAGTACGGCGGTTCGGGTGGCGCGGTGGCGGTGGCGTCAGTGCATGCGTCGGCAGTGGAAATAATTTTGCACGAACTCGGTCACAGC
This sequence comes from Pyrinomonadaceae bacterium, assembly GCA_035263325.1. Classification (GTDB taxonomy): domain Bacteria; phylum Acidobacteriota; class Blastocatellia; order Pyrinomonadales; family Pyrinomonadaceae; genus PSRF01. The sequence goes on from DATFRK010000188.1 coordinate 2,412, forward strand.
TTTGGTTTGCTGGGTGACGAATACGGTGGCAGCACCTGTGGTGGACCCGACAGCGCTCCGAATATTACTTTGCAAACGGATCGCGCAAGCATCAAGTGGAACTACTGGATTGATAGTAATACCGCCATCCCCACCCTGACGACGACACCCGGCGTACCAGGACTCTACGACGGAGCACAGTATTGCGATCATGGTTATTACCGACCAACCTACGACTCGAAGATGCGCACGCTTGACCGTCCTTTCGAACAGATCAATATGGAGCAGCTGATCAAGCGAATCTACAACCTCGTCTCGCCGCTCGAAAGCACAAGCCCGACGAGTTCAGCGCTGACTATCACCCGCGGACAAACGCAAAGCTTTTCCGTTAATAAGTTAGTTCCGTTCACTCACCAGCTCTCTGTAACGTGGTCGCTTGACGGGCAGGCGCAGAACATTGCTGATAGCTTCCTACTCGATACGACCAGTCTTACTACCGGCAGTCATTCAATAGACGTCTTGCTTAAAGACAACACCACGTCGGTGAGACGAGATCCGGATCTATTACTTGAGGAGACTCATCACTGGGACGTAACCATTGTTGCTCCATCAAGCACTCCACCAATGCTGCTAACCGAGGTTGGGTCGTCACGGGCGATCGCGCTCGACTCTGTGACACTGATGCGCGATCCATTCTCATTGCTGGCCGCGCACAATTTCAGCCTGGATCAACGCACTCGCCTGGCGTTGTTTGCGACGAACGCTGATTTGTTGGGAGATACCCTGACAGCCCAGGTTGAGAATGGAGCACAAACAATTCCGCTGCCGGTTGAGTATGCTGACAAGGTTCCCGGCTATGAGATAACCATGATCGTGGTCCGCTTGCCGGATGGTTTACCTAGTTCAGGAGACGTAAACGTTTCCATCACCTTGCGCGGGCTAACCAGTAACAAAGTGCTGGTCGGAATCAAGCCGTAGCAAATGAGAGAACCCGGAGCCGTAGCGACGGGATGTTTCCACTCTCGCCCAAAAATGGTTGCGCCCCCGCATGCGCCCCCGCTTGATTGAGTGGCCCCACCCCATCGCTACGACTCCGGGTTCTCTGGTTGTCAACAGCTACTAACCTACGCTTCCCCCTTGTTCTATCGACCCCCCCATCAAAACTTAGTTTCGCGCTACCGAATTTGGCGGTAATGCGTAGAAGGCTCCGTGCGTTTTCCATGTTGCCAGGTTGAAATCTCTCGACATGCCACACTTAAGACAGACACGATACGTTTTCCCCTTAGAGGTAAAAGGACGACTCAGATCGTGCTGCCAACAACCGAGTAAACGCTGCGCTAGACGTTTGGCCGCATCGCTTAGTACTCGACTTCGCTCAGCCTGCTCAGCAATCATTTTCTCATTCAACACGGCAACGCTTTGCATTTTGGACCTCCTGAAATTTCTCCTCAGCTCGAACTATGAGCCGGAAACTATCGCTTGAACGATTGATGTCAACGTTACGAGCAAAACTACTAGTACAAGACCCCCGAATGTTCTTAACATGATGACTACTCCCTCCCCTGTTTGTTCACTGCTCTTACCACGGATACTTTGGACCGCGCGAAGGAACGAAGCTGATGCCCTTCGCAACTGACCCGCCCTGGTTATCCGTGCTCACCTGGTTATTTACGTCAAAACGGATTTCGTACGACTTGCTTTGGGGCTTGGTAAGGCCAAGGTTGTTCTCATTGATGGAGAACTGACTCGCCATTAGCTTTGGTTGGGCCGGGCTGTCACTGGTCGCCACGCTGCCCGCCCTCTCGGAGGTTCGGTTCAGACTATCAAACGGATTGGCAAGGCGTTCGCTGTTGAAGGCTACGACCGTCCTGGTACTAGTCAACTCGTTAGCGGAGTCGGCCGACTTGGTTTGCGCGAAAGTGGGGACAGCCACTGTTAGTAGGGCGGCGGCGGCGATTGAAAGGTGCGAAAGTCTTTTTTGCGTTGACATCTCTTAACTCCTTCTCAATTCTTCTTGGCTGCTGACAGGATGGAGAGTAGCAAGCTAATGAGAGCTTGAAAATTGTACGTTGGTTCCGCTGGCTTGTACTTTAGTGCAGGTTCTTATCGTAGCCTGAGGTGAGAAGATGGCTAGATCAGGGTCAAAGATTCCACGGAGCGGACCTTGGCGAGTAAAGAATCGATGCTGAAGGGTTTTTTGAAGAAGCCGATGGCGCCGGAATCAAGCATTTTCTTTTGCATGGCCTCGGTTGCTTCAGCGGAGATGAAGATGATCGGCAGCGTATAGCCGGAATCGTTCAGTTTTTGCTGCAGTTCCAACCCGTTCATCCCGGGAAGATCGACATCGAGAATCAGGCAGGCGGAGTCATCGATCCGGCCAGACTGCAAGAAGGCCTCTGCGGAACCGAAGGACTGGACCTCAAAGCCCGCCGCACTGATGATGCGGGCCAGCATGCGGGACATCGACGGATCGTCATCTACTACAGAAATTAGGGTATTTGTTGTCAATTACAGGCCTCCCGGCGTTTCGACTCTACGCCGTTATATTTTGAGTTTACCAATTTGTTAACTAAGCAAAAATTGTACGAGAGTTCAGCAAACCTGCACCAAAGTACAATACGACTCGCCTTGCGCCGCCTGCGAGTCACGGTTTGAGCTGATGCCACGGCCTTGTGCCGTAGTCCTTCACGCTCTCCGCTACAAAAGCTGCCCCCCACAGATTCCTCGATGCCACGGCCTTGTGCCGTGGTCCTTCACGCTCTCCGCTGCAAAAGGTGCACCCTACAGATTCCTCCGCGATGCCACGGCCTTGTGCCGTGGTCCTTCACGCTAGTGATTCGAGCGCGAATCGTTTTGAAACGCTTCTGCTCGTCCGGTGAACGTGAACACTCCGCGGCACAAGGCCGTGGCATCGCCTAAACGTCCGTACTTTCTTTTTAGTGAAAAGCGTGAGGGACCACGGCGCAA
>DATFRK010000189.1:0-7477 GCA_035263325.1 Pyrinomonadaceae bacterium
TGGACTATCCAAGAACGCTCAGCGAGCTAAAGTCGAGCCGTTACCAGTCGCTCTCCGTCAAAGATGAGCTGCGTCTGAATTTGATCAGGAAACTGCGCGCCGGCGAGAGACTCTTCCCTGGCATAGTTGGTTACGAGGAGACGGTCATTCCGCAACTCGTCAACGCCATTCTCTCGAGACACAATCTCATTCTGCTCGGACTGCGTGGCCAGGCAAAGAGCCGCATCATTCGTCAAATTACAGAGCTGTTGGATGAGAGCATCCCGATCATTGCCGGCTCGGAAGTCAACGATAACCCTTTTAGTCCCATCTCCGCCTACGGCCGCCAAACACTGGCACTCAAGGGTGATATGACACCTATCGATTGGGTGCAGCGCGACGCGCGCTTCGTCGAGAAGCTCGCGACGCCGGACGTCACCATCGCTGACATCATCGGCGACGTCGATCCCATCAAGGCGGCGAAGGGCGGTCATTTGCTTAGCGATGAACTGACAATTCATTATGGCCTGTTGCCGCGAGCTAACCGAGGCATCTTTGCGATCAATGAATTACCTGACCTGGCGGGCAAAATTCAGGTCGGACTCTTCAACATCATGCAGGAAGGAGACGTCCAGATTAAGGGCTACCCGGTGCGATTGCCGCTGGACGTGATGCTGGTGTTCTCAGCTAACCCCGAAGACTACACGGCTCGGGGGAAGATCATCTCGCCGCTGAAAGATCGCATCGGCTCGGAGATCATGACCCACTATCCGAAGGAATTGCAGACCGCCGTGGAGATCACTCGACAGGAGGCGTGGACTGATCGTTACGCCGACCGGAATCGCATTCAGATTCCTGACTTCATCCGCGAGTTAGTAGAGCAGATCGCTTTTGAAGCTCGCGACGATAACCACGTCGACAAACATTCGGGCGTGTCGCAACGAATGCCCATTACCGTGATGGAGTCGGTCATTTCCAACGCGGAACGACGGTCGTTATTAACCGGGGAAGAGGCGATTGTTCCTCGCATTGCTGATATTTACGCGGCGATTCCCTCAATGACCGGCAAGATGGAATTAGAGTACGAGGGCGAACAACTCGGCGCCAATCGTATTGCCCGCGATCTGATCAAGCGCGCGGCCGGCGAAGTGTTCGAGGGCTATTTTGTGGGTATCGATTTCAGCCGGACCGTGCAGTGGTTTGATGAAGGTAACAAACTGCTACTGGCTGAAACCGCTGCGGCTGAGGAGTGTATCGCGCTGATTGACGCAGTGCCCGAACTGTTGGATACCGCCTCGATCCCGTTTGATTTCGGGCGCACTGACACTGCCCGGCTGGTGGCCGCCTGTGAGTTTGTGCTCGAAGGCCTCTATGCTGAGAACAAGATCAGTCGGAACGAGGAGGGCGGTTATGTGGCAGTCACGAAAGCGAAGAAGGATCGTCGCGGGATGATCTACGACGATCTCACGGAAACGGGAAAGTACAGTTGATCGTTTGAGGATCAGTACGGTGAATAGGACCAATACGACCTGTTGGACCTATTAATCGAAAATCAAAATTCAAAAATCGGAAATGAAATTCACTCGCTACTCCAAGTTCAAAGGCTTCGACGTTTCCTCCATCAATCTCGGGGAGTTGATGGAGGGTATGTCTGATGCTCTGCTCGATTCGGGGTACGATGACGACTATTACTGGACTCGCCAACGAAAACAAACCGACACTTCGCTCGACGCTCTCCGGCGCGCGCTGTTACAAGCACTCATGGACCAGGGTCTGTTGAACGAACACCAGATTCGCGAAATGCTGGCTGAGAACGAGGGGAAGTTTAAGGGCTCACTACTGGAGGAGTTGCTCAATCAACTCATCGAGCGACTCGTCGAAGAAGGCTACCTGACGCTGCACGAAGATCGGGAGCCTCGCCCACAACGGCAACAGGAGTGGGGTAACGGAGAAGGCGAGATTTCTGAGCCCCTGCCACGTGACGTTCGCTTTGAAGTTACTGAAAAAGGCTTGGACTTTCTCGGCTACAAGACGCTGAGAAATCTGCTGGGCAGTTTTGGCAAGAGCGCGGCTGGCCGGCACGACACGGAACACCTCTCCACCGGCGTCGAAGCTGCGGCCATTAGCAAGCGCTACGAGTTTGGCGACACAATTAATCTCGATGTAAACACCACTTTACTTTCCGCCATCCAACGAGAAGGGTTGCAGGTACCGCTGAACCTCGAATACAACGACCTGCACGTTCATCAATGCGACTATCAATCGTCTTGTGCGACTGTTGTCATGCTCGATTGCTCCCACTCGATGATTCTCTACGGCGAAGATCGGTTCACCCCCGCTAAGAAAGTCGCCCTCGCAATGTCCCACTTGATTCGCACGCAATACCCCGGAGATTCGCTTAAGGTCGTACTCTTTCATGACTCCGCTGAAGAGTTGCCACTGGGCAAACTCGCCACTACGCATGTGGGCCCCTACCACACCAATACTGCCGAAGGTCTGCGTCTTTCACGCCGCCTGTTACAGGCACAGCGCAAGGAAATGAAACAGATTGTGATGGTTACCGACGGAAAACCAACTGCTTGCTTCGTCGGACCGGGCATCCTCCCCGGTTACAAGCAACCGGGCAAGACCACCGACCCGACACGCCGCCTCTACAAGAACTCGATGGGTGGCGACCCGTTTGTGATGGCCGAGACTTTCAAAGAGGTTCAGGCCTGTCGTAAAGCGGGTATAATGATTAACACATTCATGTTGGCAAGTGACTACTATCTGGTTGATTTCGTAAAGCAAATGTCGGCTATGACAAATGGCAAGGCCTACTTTGCGAATCCTGGAAACCTATCGCAGTTTGTACTGATTGACTTTTTGCGCCGCCGGACTCGTCGAGTTCGCTAACTCGACAACTGACTAAGCACACAACCGTAGGACGTTAGGCTGGCTCATCCTTTGCAGTACGAGCCACTGAGTGGTGTATCTCATGCAGGAGCCAAACGGTTCTCCCCAACGAAAAGGGCCGCCGCGCATCCGCCGTTCGACTTTGCCCTATCTAATTCTGCTCCTGGGTGTGGGCTTTACCTTCATCATTTCTTATTACTTCTCGAAATTGACGGATGAGCAGGATGAGACCCGCTTCCAGAAATCTGTCCAGGAGATCGACGACCGGATAGACAAAAGCATTCAGACCGCTACTGCCTTACTACGCGCCGGTACAGGACTCTTTGCGGCCAGCGAGTCTGTAGAACCGCAGGAGTTTACTGACTTCATTGCGCGCATCGAACTACAAAAGCATTACCCGGGCATTTTGGGGATAGGCTTTTCGCAAAGAGTATTGCCCGAAGAAAAGGCCGCCTTCATCGCCAGCATGCAGAAGCAGGGCTTGAAGGACTTCAAGATTTGGCCCACGGACACTCCCCGCTCCGAGTACCACGCCATTATTTACCTGGAACCGAACGACCAGATTAATAAGGTGGCGATCGGTTATGACATGTCGACCCACCAGGTCCGACGAGAAGCGATGGAACACGCGCGCGATACGGGCTTGCCGAGTGCCTCAGGTCGCGTCGAGTTGGTGCAGGAAAAGGATCTTCCCGACAAACAGCCAGGTTTCCTCATTTACGCCCCGGTTTATCGGAATAAGGCCCCCGTATCGACACTTGAGGAGAAACGCGCCGCACTGGTTGGCTACGTTTATAGCCCTTTCCGGTTGGGCGACTTTTTGAAACCGATCCTCGATAAGAACTACGAGATCGATTTCACTATCTATGATGGCTCAGCAGCAAAACCGGAATGGTTGCTGTACTCCTCAACTCCTTCGGCTCTATCAAGCCCGCAACCAAAAGCCCATTTCAGTCACACGTCTTCACACAAAGTGGGCGAGCGTAATTGGACCATCGCTTATGCCAGCAAGCCCTCCTTTGAATTCGGGTCAAGTCGCTCTTTTCTGCCTTACATCTTTGCTGCCGGCGTACTACTCAGTTTGCTGTTCTTCGCCGTCACCCGGGCTGAAGTGCGTGCTCGCGCTGCCGCCGAGCGCGCCGCTCACGAAGTGCGAGAATCAGAAGCTACGATTAGAAAAACGCTAACTGAACGGGAACTTGCCGAACAGGCGATGCGTGAGAGTGAGGAGCGCTATCGTGAACTGGTCGAGAACGCCACTGACATAGTGTACACGCTCGACTTTGACGGTTGGATTACCTCGATAAACCAGTCTGCGGAAGTGATCACGGAATACTCGCAGGACGAACTGGTGGGCATGAACATTGCTGACATCCTCACGGTGAAATCTCTTCCCGTCGTCCAACAGATGCTAGAGAAAAAGAGTGACCGTGAACCCACCAGATACGAAGTTGAAATCGTGTCCAAGAGCGGGCGACTGCTAACGTTGGAGATTAGCAGCCGGCTAACTTACAAAGGCGAGGAGGCCGTGGGCATCCAGGGGATTGCCCGTGACATCAGTACGCGCCGGAGAGCGGAAGAGGCGTTACGTGAGGCAGACCAGCGCGCTCTCTCAGCTTATGAACGACTGCTCACGAGAATCTCAAGCCTGGCGGAGACACTCGGAACCGCCCGCGATCTGCCGGCGATCTTTCAAGGGCTGCGCGACTTCACTAACGTCTCCGTTCCCTGTAATGGATTCTTCGTGTCGCTTTACGATCCGATTAAGAATGTTCGGACCGCGTGCTATGCCTGGGGTGATGGAAAAGAGCTCGATATTTCCACTCTCCCGGCAATGCCAGTAACAACATCTGGGCCAAACAGCCGCGCCGTGCGCACCGGGCAAGTGGTGATCACCGAAGATTATATGCACGCTACTGAAGGACACCCGGTGGTAGTTGTCGGACCCGACAACGGTTTGCGGCCCGAGTCTTCAATGGCTGTGCCCATGGCCGTCATGGGGCGCATCATCGGCACCATTGAGATCCAGAGCTATGAACCTGGCGCCTACCAACAGGAACACGTAACGGCGATGAGTATGGCTGCTAATCTCACAGCCGTTGCGATCGAGAACATTCGGCTACTAAAACGCGAAAGCACCGCCAGGGAGGCAGCTGAAGATTCAAATCGTCTGAAAGATGAATTCCTGGCGACAGTTTCGCACGAGCTACGCACACCCCTGACCGCTATCCTGGGCTGGTCGCGACTACTCGAAAGCGGTTCCCTCGAAAACCCGGTGGCCCAGCAGGCAATAGAGACAATTTGGCGTAATGCCAAGGCGCAGGCTCAAATCGTTGACGACATTCTCGACGTCTCTCGCATCATCACCGGCAACCTGTACATCGATCTACATCCGATCGAGTTGGCGCCGGTGGTCGAAAATGCCATCAACGTTGTCCGTCCAACGGCGGACGCGAAGGGCATCGTGATCGACGCTTCGGTTACATCGACTCCGATCATGGTTTCGGGCGATGCCAATCGTTTACAACAAGTGATTTGGAACCTCTTATCCAACGCCGTGAAGTTCACCGCGAACGGTGGCCTGGTGCATCTCAATCTTGGTCAGTCAGATGGAGTGGTCGAGATAAAGGTTTCGGATACTGGCCAGGGAATCAGCAAAGACTTTCTCCCGTTCGTATTTGACCGCTTTCGCCAGGCCGACAGCACGACCACTCGCCAGCATGGTGGCCTGGGACTGGGCCTGGCAATTGCCCGCCACCTGGTTGAGATACATGGCGGCAGCATTAACGCTGAAAGCCGTGGTCAGGGTAAGGGTTCGACCTTCACGATCAAACTACCGACTATTGATTCGAGTTCCCGATCCGTTCTCCTCGCTAAGAGTGCCGTCGATCAATTATCAATGAGACCACGAGAACTCCTGGCAGGATTGTACGTTCTACTGGTTGACGATGATCCTGACACACTCGAACTGCTCACCACTGCCCTGGCACGCAGAGAGGCGACCGTCACAGCTGTCGCCTCCGCAGCCGAGGCCATTGCGGCTATCAAAGTTAAGAGGCCAGATGTGTTGATATCTGACATCGCCATGCCTGGTGAAGATGGCTACGACTTAATAGAACGTGTCAGATCTCTAGATAGTGAGCAGGCGAACTCCATTCCCGCGATCGCCATCACCGCTTATGCCAAAGCAGAAGATCGCGAACGAGCACTGGCGTCAGGCTTTCAAATCTACCTGGCTAAGCCGGTCGAACTAAACGAACTGGTTTCAGTGGTCGCCAGAGCAGCTCGGCGAGAATTTGACAACGGACATGAAAGCAGAAAATGACGAAGCTTCTGGTTAATGACATCCAGATTGCCTACGCCGATGTCGGTACAGGCCCACCGGTAGTATTGCTTCATGGCTACCCTTTTGACCGTACGTTGTGGACTGACCAGGTAGCAAGGTTGGCCAATCGCTACCGTTTCGTCACGCCAGACCTGCGCGGACACGGTGACAGTGACGTCGGTGCAGGAGTGGCCACGATGGACGCAATGGCTGCTGACGTCGCCGTTTTAATGGACTCGCTAAATATTTCACATGCCATCATCGGTGGTCTTTCCATGGGTGGCTACGTGACGCTGGCGTTCTACAGAAATTATCCGGCCCGCGTAAAGGCCCTTGTACTCGCCGACACCCGCCCTCAGGCCGACACTGAAGAAGCAAAGCAAATTCGCGCGCAACAAGTAGAGCAAGTGCTGGCAAAAGGAATGTCACCCATTGTCGATGCGATGTTGCCAAAACTGCTGGCGCCCGAAACTGTTAGCAAACGGCCGGAGGTAGTGAAACGAATCCGCGATATGATGTTCAAAACTAAGCCCGGCGGTGCGGCGGCAGCACTACAAGGAATGGCCTGTCGCTACAACCAGGGCGAATTGCTAAGTAAGATCAATGTGCCGACCCTGATTGTCGTCGGCAGCGAGGATGCCATTACCCCGGTGCCCGATTCCGAACGCATGCACGCGGCGATCAGCGGTTCTCGCCTGGTGATTATTGAAAATGCGGGTCACGTTTCGAACGTCGAACAGCCGGAACAGTTCAACCAGGCTTTCAGCGATTTTCTTGCCCGCATTCCTGAATAAATTTTCTCCTCGATGGTTGCTCAGAAAAAATTTACGATCGAAGAAAGAGTGCGTTGGGGTGACGTTGACGCGGCGCGGATCATTTTTTATGGGGCTTATATTCATTTCTTTGAGTTTGCGGAGACCGAACTCTTCCGCGCTGTGGGCTTACCCTACGGGGTGATGTTTGATGAACTGGGGATCTGGTTACCACGGGTCCATCTGGAGTGCGATTTCTATCAGGCAGCTCGGCTGGATGATTTACTCGAAGTGAGTGTGTACGTTGGTCGCTTCGGAACCAAATCTATGCGCCTCAACTTCGAAGTACGCCGCAAAGGAGAGGACGAGATTATCTGCACAGCACATTTCGTGCTGGCCGCGGTAGATCAGGAAACGTTCGCCGCGATTCCTATTCCTGCCGACTTACGCAAGCGGCTGCTGCCTTATACGGAAACTAACGAAGAATGAACGAAGACAACTTGAGCAACGACAATAGGGCCGAGGC
>DATFRK010000190.1:0-13718 GCA_035263325.1 Pyrinomonadaceae bacterium
ACGTTTACGCCGATCTCGGAAGCAAAAAGTTTCGCCATCAATGATTCCATCGTGGTCTTCTTTCCCTCGTCCTTCATCCACGCGGCCCGGTACATGAGGAGTCTGGCAGCATCAATCTGGGTGGCCATATTTGCCAACTTGAACTGGATGGCCTGAAACTCCGAGATCGGTTTACCAAACTGCTGACGTTCCTTCGAATATCTCGCCGCTGACTCGTAAGCTCCTTGCGCAATCCCGACCGCCAACGCCGCAATCGAAATACGACCGCCATCGAGTATCTGCATTGCATTGATGAAGCCCAGACCTTCTTCACCCAGAAGATTTCCATCCGGAACAAAGCAGTCCTCAAAGACTACGCTGGCCGTTTCAGATGCTCGCAGTCCCAGTTTGTTCTCCTTCTTCGCCGGGGAGAAACCTTTCATGCCCTTCTCAAAGATAAAGGCCGAGATGCCTTTGCTGCGCTGGCTACGGTCAGTAACAGCCATCGCCACACATGTGTCAGCATGAATGGCGTGCGTAATAAAATTCTTGGAGCCGTTAACAATCCAACCACCATCGACGCGGACAGCAGTAGACTTTGTTCCCGAAGCATCCGAGCCGGCGCTGGGTTCGGTGAGTCCCCAGGCGCCCAGATGTTCTCCCCGGGCTAGTGGCGCTAGAAACTTCTGCTTTTGTTCTTCACTGCCGTATTGATAAATGTGGTTCGAGCAAAGGGAGTTGTGTGCCGCCACGGAAATACCCACCGAACCATCAACGCGTGATAACTCCTCGATGATGGTGGCATACTCGACATAACCCATGCCGGCGCCGCCGTATTCTTCGGGAAACAAAACTCCAGTTAGGCCGAGGCTGGCTAACTGGGGCTGCAACTCGATGGGAAAGTGTTGGCTTTCATCCCACTCCAACACATGCGGCGCGATTTCGGCTTCCGCAAACTCGCGCACACTCATTTTGATTTGTTGCTGTTCTTCAGTTAACTCAAAGTGCATCTTGTTTTGCTGATAAAAATCGTTCAGCGACGCTTCAATGTCTAGCCAGGGCTTACACCCAAATGTACAAGCAAAAATTTTACCCTATCAGTTTGCCGCCACGCAGCTTTACACAGTCACCAAGTAAGAGAATCCGGAGCGGCAGCGACCGGTTGTCAACGACCATGCCCATGAGCCCCGCGAGCGCCATGAGCCCCATGAGCTCCTTGAGCCTTAGTCAAACTCGCTTTCTTTTTTGCCCGTGGCTTCATTAATCGCTTAACCTCCACTGCCGTCAACAAGCGCCAGTGCCCTGGCTTCAGGTGCTCATCGGTCAGAAAGGCGATCCGCACTCGCCGCAGTTTCACTACCGAGTGTCCGATCAGATCAAACATCCGTCTGACTTGTTGATTGCGACCCTGATGCAACAACACTTCCAGCCACGCATTCATCGAGGTGTCATGTAGCAACTCTATTTTGGCCGGCGCTGTGCGCGTACCATCGTCAAGTGTGACGCCACGACGCAATCTTTGCAGCGCAGCTTCCGGGGGAACGCCTTTAACTTTTACCTCGTAGACCTTGTCCACCTGGTTTCTCGCGGCAGTCACAAAGTTTGTAAATTCGCCATCGTTAGTAAGTAAGAGCAAGCCTTCAGTGTTGAAGTCCAGGCGACCAACGGGATGCACGCGGCCCAGGGAAGTTGGTAACAACTCAGTTACCAGTGGCCGGCCTTCGGGATCAGAAACGCTGGAGAGGTAACCCTTTGGCTTGTTAAGTAGAACGTAGACCTTTTCCAGAGTGCGGAGTTGAGGGTTGATGAGCTTGCCGTTGACCTTGATGTGATCTTTGGCTGGATCGGCTTTGGTTCCCAGTTCAGTTACAACCTTACCATTCACCGAGACGCGGCCGGCAGTAATCAGCTCTTCGGCATGGCGGCGAGAAGCGATCCCGGCGGTCGCGATAAGTTTTTGTAGACGCTGCTCCATCTTTTTGGAGTGCGGGGACTTGTCACCGCTTTGTGCTCCACGCGAGTCGAACTAAAGTAATCAGAAAGCGGCGACGAGTCGCCGCACTCCAAAGTTTTCAGCCACCACTTAAATCGTGGAAGTCTTCAACGCTAGGCAGTTCCGTTAAATCCTTCAAGCCAAACTGCAGCAGAAACTCTTTCGAGGTGCCATACATCATTGGCCTGCCAATAGTCTCCTTACGCCCTTTAGCAACGATCAGTTTCTTGTCGAGCAAAGTCTTAATTGACGAGGGCGACTGCACTCCGCGTATTTCGAGAATTTCAGGCACCGTAATAGGCTGACGATAAGCAATGACTGCCAGTGTCTCCAACGAAGCGAGGGTGAGCTTGGCGCTGGGTCGCGTTTTTAGAAAAGCGCGCACATGCTCGTGATATTCCGGTCGCGTGGCAAACTGCCAACCGCCGGCCACTTCGCGAAGTTGCAGACCGCTATTCCGGCCATTGAATTCCTGCACCAGACCGTTGAGGGCCTCTTCGATGACGGCGCGGTCCTCCTTCAAGACCTCGGCGATGACCTTGGTGCTCAGCGGTTCATCAGAAACAAAGATCAAGGCCTCGATGACACTCGATCGCTCGGCCGTGTTCTGCAGAACGTGCGGCGCCGGCTCAGCACTGGCGTCTGCAGTGCCACTCGCAGCGTCCAGAGATTCGACCTCCGCCACCAGGGCGGCCAACTCACGACTTGCTTCTTCATTAAGAGCGGCTTCGTCTACTGCCTCAGCCATCTCTTGCTTGTTATCGTCTGCATCCATATCAACAATCAGGCGGTCCTGGCGATGATGTCGCCAAAGGTCTCTTTTTGGAATAGTTTGATCTCAGTAGTTCTAACTAATTCGAGCACGGAAAGAAATGCGAGCACCAACTCGCGCCTTGACCTGGCACGCTCAAAGAACACTCGCAGGTTCAACTCACTCGCCGACATGACCATGTTTCGCAAACGTTCCAGCATTTCCGCCATCGAGATCTCTTCACGTTCAATCTCGAGCAGCACTTCTTCCTTATGCCTGGCAAGAATAACTTGAAATACTTTCAGTAGGTCGAAGACGCCAACCGCAACTTCAGGATTGTTCTTGTCAGTTTCCAACTCGGCCCGTTTGAAGACCGCCTGCTCAACGGTTGCTCGAGACCACAGCATCTGCGCTGCGGCTTTGTACTTCTGGTACTCGAGCAGTTGATTAACTAAGTCAGTTCGTGGATCCTCTTCCTCGTCTGCCGGCGCCAGTGGATCACGCGGCAACAGCATCTTCGTCTTTAGCTCGATCAGAGTAGCGGCCATCACCAGAAAATCGCCTGCGACGGCAATGTCCATTTCCTGCATGACGCGCAGGTAGCGAAGATACTCATCGGTAATGCGGGCGACTGGAATGTCGTAGATGCTGACCTGCTCCTGCCTGATGAGGTGCAACAACAGATCGAGAGGACCCTCAAACTCGCCCAAAAGAATCTTGAGGTCGTCGGTGACGTCGTCAGGAACGATTCTTGGGGTCGCTCCCGCCACATTTAGCGGAGCGGACGATTGCTCGACTATCTCCCTGGCTGTCTCTGGTGTGTCCTCAGTCATGACAGTACTCACGCTCCGACAATCCCTGTCTTTTGGAGCACATCCTTCATGGTTACGTCAGCGATCCCGGCCGCACGGTCCCGACCAAACTTTAAAATGCCGTTCAACTCTTCGTCGCTTATTTCACTAACCGTTCTTTGAATTGGCCGCAGGAACTCAATCACCACCTCGGCCAATTGCGTCTTCAACTGCGCGTATCCCTTCCCGCTAAAATGCGCCTCAACCTCCTCTGTATTCTGACCGGTGATGAGATGGTAGATAGTTAAGAGGTTAGTAATGGCCGGGCGCGAATCATCAAAACGAATTTCCGTACCGGAGTCCGTAACTGCTCGCTTGAACTTGCGCTGAATCGTATCTACATCATCGAGTAGCATGACACAGCCATTGGGGTCATCATCAGATTTCGACATCTTCTTAGTCGGGTCTGACAGCGACATGATGCGCGCGCCAACTTTCGGAATATATGGATCCGGAATCCGAAAAGTCTCGCCGTAGTCGCGATTGAAGCGGATGGCCAGGTCGCGAGTCAGTTCAAGGTGCTGCTTTTGGTCGTCACCTACCGGCACCAGGTCCGTCTGGTAAAGCAGAATGTCGGCGGCCATCAGCACCGGATAGTCAAAGAGTCCCACTCCGACATTCTCCTGTTGCTTGCGGGCCTTATCCTTGAACTGAGTCATGCGCTCGAGTTCGGACATTCGCGCAATACAATTCAACACCCAGGTGAGTTCCGCATGTTGACTTACATCTGACTGGATGAAAACGGTGGAGACCTTCGGATCGATACCCACTGCCAGGTAGATACGGGCCAACTCACGTGTCTTCTGGGCCAGGACTTTAGGATCCTGGGGCAACGTGAGCGCGTGAAGATTGACGATACAAAAGAAACTCTCGTATTCGTGCTGTAGGGCGACCCAATTGCGCAGCGCGCCAAGGTAGTTACCCAGGTGGACATTGCCCGTGGGCTGAGCTCCGCTAAAAATACGTTTTGGCATCCGTTTCCAAACAAACTAAAGCCTAAGGAGTAGAATGAGAAAACTACGAATCGGACTGAAAATTGCGCTGAAGAGCCCTGCCTGCATCAATACCAACAGGATGATAAAACCAAACCGCTCCAGGACTTCGAGTATCGGTTTCATACTGTCGGGTAAGATTGTCCATAAGACCTTGCTGCCATCGAGCGGAGGAAACGGAAGCAGATTGAATACTGCCAACGAAACATTTAATAGCAGTGTTTGTAGGAGAAACATCCAAATAGGTTCAGTCAAGCCCGACAGTGCTCCTCCGTCCCCTAGCAACCCCGTATATTGGACAATCTTAATAAGAATCAGTGCTACCACTGCGATCGTTAGATTAGCCAGGATTCCAGCGATCGAAACCATGATGTTAGCGATGTCTTTGTTACGCCAGCGTAGGGGATTGACCGGCGTTGGCTTGCCCCAACCAATGAGGGGAATGCTTGCGAGTGGGCCGCCCATCGAACCAATCACAAATCCGGCAATGGGAATCAAAAGGGTTCCGATGGGATCGATATGAGCGACCGGGTTTAGCGTGATGCGACCCAGGAGGCGAGCTGTGTCGTCGCCAAATTGATTCGACATCCAGGCGTGCGCGGCCTCGTGAGCGGAGATCGCAAACAGCAGCACCGCCATGTAAATAACTAGTTGTGGGATAAGATCTGCGCTCAAAAACGTATTCTCGTTGCGACTGACCGAGGGGAATACAACAGAGCGCTCAAGTTAGCATTCTGCTTGGTGTGTGTCAAAAAGAGTTGTTGGTATTTTCGGCGTGATTTAGTCAGGCAACAGTATTCCCTTGGTCCGCATGGGTAGAAGGTGGACGGAGTCAATAGAAACCACGGCCAAGTCGCCCGAAGCGCTGAAGGCAACTCCCACCAGGTTCACTCCCGCAACCACCAATTCGGCGTGTTGGCCGTCAGCGGAGATTCGGACAATGCCGCGTCTGCCTTTCCAGGAAGCGGCTACGTAAAGATTCCCTGCTCGATCAAAAGCCAGCCCCTGGGGACGGCCCAACCCTTTGAAGAAAACTGTCGTCTCACCATCGGGATTCACTCGCCAGATCGAATCGAAACTGGTAACGGTTGGTCCAGTGAGATACAGGTTGTCGTCCAGCCCGAAGGCCAGATGATACGCAGACACAGATGCTTCGGTTTGAATCCAAGCCTTCTCTTCCCCGATGCCGTTAACTTTATAGATGGTGCCCGTGCGATCACCTACGTACAAAACTCCTGAGCGATCGAACGCCAGACCGGTGGCCACGCCCAGGTTGCGCGCAAATGATATTGCTTCCTTGAAGGGAGTGATCCGATAGACCGTACCGTCGAGCCGGCTGGTGACAAACATTTGCCCATCTGAGCCGAAGGCAATTGCCGTGGGATTCGTGATGTCACCGGAGTACTCGGCCACCTCACCGCTAACGTCGATGCGGAAGAGAGTGACCGGCAACTCTTCTCCTCGAGACCCGGACCGGGTAACGAAAAGAGAGCCGTCTTCGGGATCGAAGGCCGGATTTGCGACCGGATGAAGATCGGCCGCAAGCTTGCGGGAGACCGTGAACTTGGCCGCACGAGTCACATGTTCTCCCACGCGCAACGTCACATCCACCGTTCCGCTCTTTGTCTCTGGCACTACGGCCAAGACCCGTTTTGGTCCCAGCGCGACAATTGGAGCCTGGGTATCGCCAAACCAGACCGAACACTCTGAAGGCTCGCTGGTGTCGAGTCCTTCACAGTCGAGTAGCACCTCACCGCCCGGGATTCCGTAGGCGGGGCTGAGGGCAACAATTTTTCCCGCTCCTGACATACTTCTATTCAAGCTCTCCTGACTGGTCGAACAGCTGAACTTCCTCGAGATTAAAGCAGCGGCTCTGCGGGGAGCCCGTTGCTCGCAAATTATGAAGGCGGTTCATGATACGACGCCCATCAAAGTGATGTCTAACCTGGCTAATTTGCCGGTCCACACTATGCTATAATCCCGACGCAATAGGTCAGTGTGTTCCTGAAAGTCGCGGTTTCATGAAGCACACAACGACATCAACTGCTCAGGCGTCTCAGTGAAGCGTTTTCGCAGAGCAAAATCTAAAGCAATCTCCCAGCGCTGGAAAGCTACCGCCCGCAACACCCTACTCGTAACTGTCGCCCCGGATTCCCTCCTGAGCGCGGCTAAAAGATCAAGAACAGAGCAATAAGGGAGGATCAAAGTTATTACTAGCGCGCTAGGCAATACTCTGGGTTTAAAAGCAAATCAACTCCGTCGCATAGAAAAACTCTATACCCGGCGTATTCCGCCAAACCAAATCGTAACTCCGGAGTTTGCGCGACAATTGAGTGAGTTGTCTCATGAGACTAGCCGCCAAATTGGGGCGCTGATCGACCGCAAGGGACACGTGCATTACGTGATGGTGGGAGACAACCGGCGCATCGAACTACCGGACTTCAAACGTGTGCGTGTAGCCAGCGGCCGGTTCCGCGGGCTCCGCTGTGTCCATACCCACCTTCGTGGTGAACCGCTCACCCAGGACGACTTGACTGACCTTGCCTTGCTGCGTCTGGATCTAATGGCGGCAGTAGAGGTGGATGCCGCCACTGGCTTGCCTGGAGTTATTCGGGCAGCGCATTTGTTGCCGCTGCACGCCGGTGATCTCGAGAATGCCAGCACTCCTGATCTCTACGCGTTCCTCGAGCCAAAGATGGCCTCTCAATTGGACCTCGACTTCCTCGCTCTGATTGATTCGCTGGAAGAAGAGATGGCCAGAAACCGGCGCACTGCCAGGCGAGCCGAGTTGCGCGATCGAACCATTCTGGTGGGCGTAGCCACTGGTCCAATCGTCGATGCTGAGGAGTCAATGGCTGAGCTCGCCGAACTCGCTGCTTCGGCCGGAGTCATGGTCCAGGACAAGATCATTCAGCGACGCTCAGCCATCGATCCGCGCACGGTGCTCGGTCGAGGCAAACTGGATGAGCTAATAATCCGCGCTCTGCAGTTAGGAGCGGACATGCTGGTATTTGACAGCGAGTTGACCCCAGCCCAGGTGCGCTCGTTATCAGAAGCGACCGATCTAAAGGTAATCGACCGCTCTCAGCTGATACTCGATATCTTCGCGCAGCGGGCGCAATCAAAGGAAGGAAAGATCCAGGTAGAGCTGGCCCAGTTGAAGTATCTGCTACCGCGTTTGATCGTCGGCCACGATTCGGCGTTTTCTCGTTTGGCCGGTGGCATCGGCGGACGAGGACCGGGCGAAACAAAATTAGAAACCGATCGTCGTCGCGTCCGCGATCGCATCAACAGGTTGGAGCGGGAGATCGAGACGCAACGCCAACGACGTGAGCAAAGGCGCAAAGGCCGCACCAAGCATGGTTTGCCGGTTATCTCAATCGTTGGCTACACAAATGCCGGTAAATCGACTCTGCTTAATGCGCTCACAAAGAGCACGGTGCACGCTGAGCAACGGATGTTTGCCACCCTGGATCCAACCTCCAGGCGACTACGTCTGCCTCGCGAACAGGAAGTGATCATTAACGACACAGTTGGATTTATTCGCGCGTTGCCTCCCGATCTGATTTCCGCGTTTCGAGCCACCCTGGAAGAAATTCATGACAGCAGTTTACTGATTCACGCGGTAGACATCTCAAATCCGCGCTGGCCGCAACAGATTCAGTCAGTCAAGCGAATTCTGTCTGAGTTGCAGCTCGCAGAGATACCTTCAATTCTGGCGCTGAACAAAAGTGACCTGGTAGATCCGGCAATGATCGAGTCAATTGTCGGTCACGCACATCAACTGGACGCCTGTGAGGCAGTAGTTATTTCCGCCATCAACCAGGACAGCCTGGGTTCATTGCTTGAAAAAGCGGGCGCAGTTTTGGCTCGCAATCTTGCGAGTGAGTCAGCGTACGACACCGTTGCGGAATTCGCGGTAGTCTCGCAAATTGCATAATGGGACTCCGGCCACGATTCAAAACTCCGTTAAGTCAAGCCCGCGATCGTCTCGTAGGCTACCTGCTCCGTCCTTTGTACCTTTTCAAGCCTCGCACTCGTTTTTTGATCGGTTGTAGCGTCCTCGTACTGCTAACCACCCTGCTGCTGATCAGTAGCTATTCTTCGACGTTCAGCGAAACCTATAAAGAAGGCGACGTGCTTGGGCGAACCGTCATAGCCCCAGCCGACATTACTACCGTCGATCTCGCGGAAACTGAGAAACGGCGCGAAGCAGCCAGGGAAGCAACTCGTCCGATCTTCAATTTCGATTCAAGCCGGGCGGAAATCTCAGCCCAAAGTTTTAGGGCCAGCTGGGAAGAACTCAAGCAAGAGGTCGCTGCAGGAGAGTCGAAACCCAAACTGGGCAACGGTGAAAATGGAGAGGCCATTGCCAGGGCAATTATCGCGCATAACTTCAACGAGGCGGATCTCGACCGACTGACGTCTATCATTCGTGAGATCGGCTCAGGATATATCTACGACGACGCCGACGCGGAGCGGTTGAACGGGGAAATCGTCGTCGTAGACGTGCGCAGTCCGGTGGGCCAAATGGTAATGCCCGCGCCGCGTACTCGTATGAGTGCCCTGTCTACCGCCCGGCGCAATATTGAGCTTCGCATTCTGAATCTCCAGGGTTGGACACCCGAACAAAAAACCGCGCTCGCATCTGCGCTGGCCGCCCTGATTCGGCCCAATGTGGTACTGGACCAAACTGCCACGGCGACTGCACGAGAGAGCGAAGCCAATCGGATTGCCCCAGTGGTCATCTCGCTGAAGCGAAACCAGGTACTCGCGCGTGAGGGCGATACCGTCACGCCAAACCTGCTGGCACAATTCGAGGCCATCAAGAGCACTGGCCATACCGGCAGACCGTGGCAAAACCTGGTTGGCCTGCTTTTAATTGTCATCGCGGTTTACTGGGCAGCCTGGAAGTTTACTGAACACCGCAGCACCGCGAGCTCGATGACGCTGGACAAGCATAAAGCCTTCGCGCTCGTATCGTCTGCGATCCTGGTCCAAACAGCCTTAATGAAGGTGGGGATCATTTTCGGCGACAGTGTGGCTTCGCAGAGGATGCACCCGCCACTAAACGATCCTACGATCTGGAATTTCGCCATCCCGTTTGCCGCCGGCGCCTTGCTGGTAGCGATGTTGGTTGACACCCAGTTAGCCTTTCTCACCGGCATCATCACCGCCTTGTTTGCCGGCCTGCTTGCGCCCACCGGCATGCAGAAGGCCCTCTACGCGATGGTCTCATGCTCCGCCGCGGTTTACGGCATCGGAAAGTACCGTGAGCGACAGAGCGTGACGCTCGCAGGCCTTTTTGTGGGTGCGATCAATGCGGTAATGGCAGTAGCTTTGATTGCGTACGCTGAACTACCACTGACCATCAACATGTTGTTGCTGGGCATGGCTTGCGGGTTAGCAGGTGGACTGTTGACTGCCGTCTTCACCGCGGGTGGTCTACCAGTCAACGAGACGATCTTTGGCATCCTTACCGACGTCAAATTGTTGGAGCTTTCCAACGCGGATTTACCAGTCCTGGGCCAACTGGCACTGCGCGCGCCGGGGACGAATCAACATTCGCATGCGGTGGGCCAACTGTCAGAAGACGCCTGTCGGGCAATTGGCGCTAATCCTTTGTTAGCGCGAATCGGCGCCCTCTACCACGACATAGGAAAACTGGCAGCGCCTGAGTACTTCGTAGAGAACCAGCAGGGGGAGAATCCGCACGACCGCTTGCGACCAGTGCAGAGCGCGAAGATCATTACCAGTCATGTCACTTATGGCATGCGACTCGCCAAAGAGATCGGTCTGCCACAAAAGATTGCCGACTTCATACCGCAGCATCACGGAACGCGGACTTTGCACTACTTCCTGCGCAAGGCTCAAGCCCAGGCTAAGCCCAATGAGACCATCGACGAGCATGACTTCCGTTATCCGGGACCAAAACCGCAATTCAAAGAAGCGGCAATCATGATGCTCGCCGATTCGTGCGAAGCAGCAGCCCGCTCATTGGCCCGGCCAGATCCGGAAAACATCCGCTCCATCGTCATCAAGATAGTCGATGCGGTGGTCAGTGACGGGCAATTGGACCAGTGCGATATAACGCTGCAGGAACTGACAACGATCAGGGAAGCAATGATCAGCGCCCTCACCGCAATCTATCATGCACGAATCGATTATCCCGGCTTCAATCCGCCAGTCCTCACTGGTCCTTTACCGCCGCTGCCTGCAGGCGAACTCGATAGCGAGGAACGTGGTATTAGCTACAGCAAGCCGTCAGAAGTGCCCATCAGTCGCGGTGGTGAAGTCGAGGACGAGGCAGTGACCCGCAAGGCAGGCAAACGCTAGTTAACCCACTTAGAATTTCGGCAGCAGCTTTCCGTAACTCACCTTTAATTCTTCGGGCAGAACGCGAGTTTCGGCGATCGACGTCATGAAATTTGTATCACCGGACCAACGCGGCAGAATGTGCAAGTGAAGATGATCGGGAATACCGGCGCCGGCAGAGGTACCGAGATTCATCCCGATGTTGAAACCACTGGGTTGATAAACCTCTCGTAACGCCGTCTGGGAGCGTTTGGTAAGGTCCATTAGCTCGTCGGTAGTTTCCTTCGGGGTGGCGTCGAGTTGACTAATGTGCTGGTAGGGCACGACTAAAAGATGGCCCGTGATGTAAGGGAAGAGGTTGAGGACAACATATGCAGTTTGGCCCCGATGCAAAACGAAGTTGGTCTCGTCGTTTTGGGAATCCTGGGCGATAGTGCAAAAAACACAAGTATTCGAATTTGAGTCGACCCCGGTAGCCACGTACTTCGCGCGCCAGGGACTCCACAATCTCTCCAAGTTCAATTACCTCGTTTGTGCTCTACAGGACGGGTGGTTGGCGAGTATCGTCGGAGGCCATGGCAGTGGCGTGGGAATGTGGATTTTCGTCGTTAATAAGTTCTTTCAACTCCTTACCAGGTTTGAAATAGGGCACGCGTTTCGCGGGGATGCTGACCGGATCACCGGTCTTGGGATTTCGACCACGCCGGGCGCCACGTTCGCGGACGCGAAAACTTCCAAAGCCACGCAGTTCAATTTTTTCGCCCTGATTCAGAGTTTCAATAATGCTTTCAAAGACGATCTCGACTAAACGCTCGGCATCTTTCTTAGTGAGCTCTGCGGCTCGCGCAACGTCTTCGACGAGTTCTGCTTTTGTCATGCATCACCTCGAGTATTTGAAGGAA
This sequence comes from Pyrinomonadaceae bacterium, assembly GCA_035263325.1. GTDB lineage: Bacteria > Acidobacteriota > Blastocatellia > Pyrinomonadales > Pyrinomonadaceae > PSRF01. Next base: position 11,784 of record DATFRK010000190.1, read on the forward strand.
TGGGCCAACTCAAAAATAAGCTATTGTCCTCAAAACGAAGAAGTTAAATTAACGCTTGAAAGTACGAGGTAAGCTGCCCGTACACTATCAGAAAACGATCTAGTCGGGCAAGACTGTTAACGACAGGCTAGACGCAAGTTAATGACGGCCGGCAGCAAGAAGCCCTGCACTACTCCCCACGGTCCAAGGTTCGAGTGCAGGGCCACCTGAAACTCTATTTCTGCGACCCTTTACTCGTCGCTTGACTCCGTCTTTCCCAGGCCAAAGTCGGCCAGTTCGCCCAGCGACGCCATACCGCCGCCTGCCTCGGATGAGTAGACCTTGGTATCGACGATTGGTTCGTCCTTACCGACAGCTCGGGCCGAGAGACCGATCTTCTTGGTCTCGGGATCGATTCTCAGGATCTTGAAATCCATCTCCTGGCCCAGCTGGACCACATCCTCGGGCTTAGCCACGCGCTCCTCGGAAAGTTCCGAGATATGACAGAGTCCTTCGAGGTTATCGTCAAGCTCGACAAACGCGCCAAAGTTGGCGAAGCGCGCGACCTTGCCGCGTACCACATCGCCGGGCTTGTGCTCGGTGGTGAACTTCTCCCAGGCATTGGGTTCCAGATCCTTAATTGACAAGGACAGCCGGCGATTCTCAGTATCAATACTGGTAATCACCGCATCAATCTCCTGCCCTTTTTTCAACACTTCACTTGGGTGTTTGATTCTCCGTGACCAGGAAATATCGGAGACATGAACGAGACCGTCCACACCGTCCTCGATCTCGATAAAAGCCCCAAAATCCGTCAGGTTCCTGACCCGACCATGGACGCGAGTACCAACGGCGTAACGTTCATGCAGAGTCTGCCAGGGATTTTCCTGCACTTGCTTCATGCCCAGGCTAATGCGTCGCGCTTTGGGATCGACGCTGAGCACTTCAACTTCCACCGAGTCTCCCGGGTTAACCACTTTGCTGGGATGCTTGACGCGTTTGGACCAGCTCATCTCAGAGACATGGACCAGGCCTTCGACGCCGCTCTCGAGTTCCACAAAGGCACCGTAATCAGCCACGCTGGCGATGCGGCCGTTGACCCTGGCGCCCACGGGAAAGCGTTCTTCGACGCTGGACCAAGGATCCGGCAACAGTTGTTTGTAGCCCAAAGAGACACGCTCACGTTCGCGATCAAACTTGAGCACCTTGACTTGAATGTTGTCGCCGACTTTGAAGATCTCGTTTGGATTTTGCAGCCTGCCCCAGGACATGTCGGTAACGTGAAGCAAGCCATCGACCCCACCTAGATCCACAAACGCGCCATAGTCGGTGAGGTTCTTGATCTGGCCCTCGACCACGATGTCCTCTTCGATTTGCTGTAGCGTCTGGTCCTTCCGGCCGGTGTTCTCCTGTTCGATCACAGCCTTGCGTGACAAGACCACGTTAGAACGTTTGCGGTTCAGCTTTATTACCTTGGCTTCGATAACCTGGTTGCGTAGGCTGTCGAGATTTCGCACTGGCCGCACATCCACCTGTGAACCGGGCAAGAACGCGGCAATGCCATCGATGTCTACCCGGAGTCCGCCCTTGATACGATCAATGACCCGGCCTTTTACACTCGAGCCATCGCGATATGCTTTCTCCAGATCGTCCCACGCTTTCATTCGCACTGCATCAGCACGAGAAAGCACAGGTAGACCATCGGCGGTCTCCATGCTCTTTACGAGCACTTCCACTTCGTCGCCGGCTTTAACGGTGAGCTCGCCATTCTCAGTAAACTCAGCGGGATTGACGATGCCTTCAGATTTATAGCCAAAGTCAATCACCACTCCGCGCTCGCTAAGGCCGACCACGGTTCCTTTGACGACTTCACCTTCTTGTAGTGAACTCGCTTGTTCTTGCTCGAATTGATCAAGCAGTTGTCCGAAGTCAACATCTCCGCTCGCGCGGGCGTCG